>NZ_JBMLSD010000461.1:0-14664 GCF_049240685.1 Flectobacillus sp. | reverse complement strand
GAAAAATGCATGTCCGTGGTCGTTAAAAATATTTTAACACTCTTTGCCTTATGCCTGTTGCCTTGTCCCTAAAACACAAAACTTAAATATAATTCTGTATGATTACTTGAGTTAATACTCAAAATAAACCTAAATTTTATTTTACATACCAACTTACCTTAAACATTCAATTGCCGTGCTGGGTAATTTTATGACCAGAAAGGAATTGAGTCAAAAATATTTTTGAAGAAAGTTTTTGAAATACATACCATAATGCGTTTAAATTGAATCGCTTATCTCTGCGCACTACCAACAAAATATTTTTGAATACTTGAAAAACTATATTTTAATCGCCCGAGTAGTATAGTTTTAAAGAGGAGTAATTAATCAGCAAACGATTCGTTATTCGTGTTGCTTTTCTCCAAATTAATAAATTTGAGCCTAAGCCGATATACATACATTTACCATTCTTTTTTGATAGTTACCGTTATTTAGAAAAAATTATTTTTGATAATTTTGGTGTTGAATATTGAATTTTTTATATATTCAAACAAATTCGGGGTTGTGTGTAATAACGGCTTGGCAAGGTTTTTGTCGTTTTACTAATTATTGAACTATACTTTGTTTGAGATGTTAAAACATTCATTGTTTATCCTGTTACTTTTGGTGGTGGGGGCTTGTAAATTGGAAGACCAACTTACGTATCCCGAAATGACTATCAGGCCAAACTGGATTGTGAAAGACTATGAAGCTACAGTAACCACCGAATTCGTAAGCTTGGGGAATACCACCATCAATATTTACGGAATTTGTTGGAACAAAACTGGTGAGCCTACTACGCGCGACTCATTAGTTAGTATTTCAGGTCAGCCTTTAATAGAAGTGTTTTCGAGCACACTGAGCAACCTTTCGCCATCTAGTACCTACTATGTACGGGCATTTTCAAGAATTGGCCTCAAAACTTTTTATTCAAACCAAGTCTCTTTCAAAACCTTACCTGTTCAATTACCAGATGTAGCTACAGGAGCTGTCTCGGACGAAGCTATAGGTACACTCAGCGTACAAGGTACAATCAACACACAAGGTGCCAGCACTATCACCGAATATGGACATTGCTGGGGGCTATCTACTCCAACGATTAATAATCAACGTACGATTTTTACTTCTGCACTCTCACAAGGAAATTTTACTAGTCAACTTAGAGGATTGAGTAACAATACCAAATACATCATTCGTGCCTATGCCAAAAATGCGGCTGGGGTCTCGTATGGCAAAGAATTAACTTATATAACCTCGTGCAAAACCGCGCCATCTGTCGTATCGGGTATTATTGATAATATTTCTACGCAAGGGGCAATTGCAAATGGTTTGATTTCGAACATTGGTTGCTCTGAGGTAACAGAATATGGGCATTGCTGGAGCACAAGTCCCAATCCGAGTATTCAGAACCAACGAACTATTTTTAGGCAAGGTTCGGCTGGTTCATTTAGTAGTGCTCTAACTGATTTGAATTCAAAAACTGTTTATTATATTCGAGCGTATGCTATTAATTCACAAGGGATTAGTTATGGTAACCAAGTTTCGATAATTACGCTTTAATGGGAGTTACAACAAAACAAGTATTATATATTTCTGGAATAATTTTCGCAGGAATTATTCTTGGTGTGTTTGTTGCCAAAGCCCAAATTATGGGAGCAGCAACCATTATAGCCATGCCCTTTGTGATTGGGTATCTGATTGCGATTTTCCGTAATCCAGTACTTGGACTTTATACAGTACTCGTTTTTTCTTTTTTTGTCAATGGTGTAGGGCGATACGCCAATGCAGGCCCTTTGGGTTTGTCGATTGATGTTTTTTTGGTGATAGCCCTGTTAGCTGAGTTTTTCAAAAGCTTTGAGGGCGACCCTTGGCCAGATATGAAACGTAATCCAATTTTGATTGCTATCTATGTTTGGGGAGCCTACTGTATGATGGAGTTTTTTAACCCTGAAGCCAGAAGCAAAGAAGCATGGTTTTATGCCATGCGCGCTGTGATTTTATACCTTGTCTTAATCGTAATTTTAGGTATTATCTTGATGCGCACCGAAAAGCATTTGGATAGAGTACTAAAAATTTGGATGATAGCCTCTTGTATTGCAACGCTGTGGGGGGCAAGGCAGCTTTTTGTTGGGCTCGACCGCTGGGAGCAAGCTTGGATGGACTCAGGTAATGCTATTACACATATTCTTTTCGGAAAACTCAGGGTATTTTCTTTTTACTCAGATGCCGGACAATACGGAGCTGCCATGGGGCATATTGGTCTGATTTGCATATTGTTGGGCTTATCACCCTTTGCCACTCGTAACTTCAAGCTCTTTTATCTGATTGGCGGTCTATTCTGTTTGTGGGGAATGTCCATTTCAGGAACTCGCGGTGCGCTTTTTGTGGTAATGGGGGGCTTTATGTCGTATTTGGGTATGTCCAAAAATTACAAAATGCTTGTGGTTGGCGGTATGTTCGCGGTATCATTTTTTGTGATGTTAAAGTATACAAAGATTGGACAAAGCAACTACCAAATCAATCGAATGCGTACGGGTTTAGACCCCAACGACCCATCCCTACAATTGCGACTAATCAATCAGGCCAAACTTAGAGGATACTTGGCTTCAAGACCAATTGGAGGAGGTATCGGTTCGGCTGGCTTTTGGGGGATTCGTTTTTCGCCTGGGACTTTCTTGGCTGTAACGGCGCTTGATAGCTGGTATGTCAAAATTTGGGCAGAATGTGGCGTTGTAGGATTGTATGTACATATAGGTATGCTCTTGACCTTTATGATATACTTTGGGCTGCGGCTCTGGAAGATACCCCCCTGTTTGCTGCGCGATAAGTTGGTCGCCCTTTACAGTGGAATGTTTGGGATTCTTGTAGCTTGTTATGGAAATCAGATTTTGGGGCAACTACCCACCAATGTAGCAATATATTTGAGTATTGCGTTTTTGTACGTTTTTACTAAAGATGAATATTATGGACAAGCAATTGACACTCCTAATAATTGATGATGAACCTAGTACTCGCATAGTACTCGAGCATTTCTTAAAAAAAGATTTTAATGTTGTCGTAAAAGGTGATGGCATGGAAGCGCTAGCGCTACTCGAAGGCGGATACGATGTAGATTTTATTATCGCCGATTTAAACATGCCAAACCTTAGTGGTAAAGAGTTTTTGAGAATTCTCAGAGCAAGTAATCTTTTTGGTCAAATTCCTGTAATTATTCTTTCGGGTACCGATGAAAGTAAAGAAAGAATTGATTGCTTAAACATTGGTGCCGACGATTTTATGCTAAAACCATTTAATCCAATGGAAGTACAAGCAAAAATCAAAGCAATTATGCGAAGAATACAACCCTTTTACTAAAGAAAGCTAACACAGACCCAATTAAGTATTTGTGCTGAATTATGCCTTACAAATTGTCAATGTAAAGTTTTAGATATCACTATTTTACATGTTCAATTCGTTAAATTGCACTTTACACAATTACTTATGTGCCAACCCACCGACTTTATATTTTATATGGAAAATTATGAATACTCACAACCACAGAAAAAGGTCTTTCTTGTGGAAAATGATTCCGATGTAGTTGTCAACTTTCTGAAAAAATTTGGACAAGATATACAGGTACAAGTATTGGGTTCGGCCGAAGAGGCACTCCAGTTACTCAAAACAAAATATGCTCCTGATGCAGTAATCATTAGTAAATATTTGGGCGGAATTAAATTTTTGGAACAAGTAAGAGAAAATGCCTGGACCAAAACTTTACCTGTCATCATTACCTCCAATGAGCTTAACTATGGGCTTGTAAAAGAGATTTTGAATAAAAAAGGAGATGATGTCTTTACCAATAAATTTGACCGTGGAGATTTATTAGTGCGATTAGACTACTTCATTCGTCGTCGTCATTATGTAGCCATGCAACAAACCAAATCGAATGTATTGGATGTAAAAATCCCTTGGTGGAAACGTACCTTTGATGTGTTGTCGACTGGAGCTGCAATTTTGTTGCTTTCTCCTTTATTGATTATTGTTGCAATTTTGATAAAACTAGATTCAAAAGGACCTATCGTTTACAAATCTAAACGTGTAGGAGCGGGCTATAAAATTTTTGACCTGTACAAATTCAGAACTATGCGTACAGATGCTGACCAGCTCATCAAAAACATGGGAGATTTGAATATGTATTCAAAAGAAAAAAATACCCAAAAAGTCAATGATGGGCTTTGTGACACTTGTCGTGCCAAGGGCATCAATTGCGAGCAGTCGATGTATCTGGATGGCAAAACAGTTTGTGAAAAACAGTATTTGTTAGAAAAAAACAGTAAAGTGGCTTTTATGAAGTTTCAGAATGACCCACGTATTACCCGCTTAGGAAAATTTTTGAGAAATACTAGTATCGACGAACTCCCTCAATTGTTTAATATCTTTACTGGCGATATATCCTTGGTAGGAAACCGCCCGTTGCCACTTTATGAGGCCGAAAAACTTACAACAGATGATTACATTTATCGTTTTGCAGGTCCTGGAGGTTTAACAGGCTTGTGGCAGGTAACTAAAAGGGGAAAAGGAAAGAAAGATATGACCGAAGAAGAAAGAATTCAGTTGGATATTGAATACGCAAAAAATTTCTCTTTCAAAATGGATTTGATGATAATCCTAAAGACTTTCCCTGCTTTACTTCAATCTGAGAATGTCTGATTTATGATGATTTATAAGAAAATTGCTTTTCTAGGAGCTTGTCAAAAATGGCTATATGCATGCTGCCTGATTTTTTTCAGTGCAGTATTGACTTTTGCCCAGAGTACATCGCCACAAAGCCCTGAGACTGATTTTAATTTGCCACCTCTCGAAGAAATTATTGACTTGGCAATACAGCACTCTCCAGCGCTAAAACAACAAGATGAGCAAATCAAAAAAGCTGATCAGCAGTACTTGATTCAAAAACGACAATGGACCAATGGGCTAAGTTTAGGGACAAACTACTCGGCTGGGAATCAGTCATTGTTGGTGCAACAAGCAGATGGTAGCCTCGAAGCATTTTCAAATTTTAATAATGGGTATCGTTTTGCTGTAGGAGCCACATTTTCGATTCAGTCTATTTTGTCCCAAAAAAATATAACCAAAATAGCTAAAGCCGAAAAAACTATTGCTCAAGAATCCAAAAATATGGTTACCGACCAAATCAAAAACGAGGTCATTGCCAAATATTACGCAGTTATTAGTGCGCACGAGGCCCTAAAAGTAGCCATAGAAATGAAAACGTCTACCCTGGTTAATAAAAAAATGGCGGAACGCGAATTTGCTGAAGGACAAATCAATGTAGCTGACATGGCAAAGATACTAGAATCCACAGCCAATATTTCTGTCGCTTATGAAAATGCCAAGCAAACTTTTATCATGAATGTAAGGCTATTAGAGGTTTTGATAGGTAAAAGATTATATTAAATATTATGAGTTTGATTCGATTTGTTAGGTTGCTTATTGAGTTCAAGTGGGTGGTAATTCTCTTGCCAATTACACTTGCAGCTACGGTATTTCGCCTGACCAAAAACGAGGTACGTGAATATACCGCCAACTCTTTGCTGTATACAGGCTTGGCGTCGGGTTACAATATCGAATCTGGTGGAACCACAAAAATTGATAACGTAACCGTTAATAATGCCTTTGATAACCTCTTCAATACCATGAAGTCGAAAAGCTCTATGGAAGAAGTGGGTTTGAGATTGTTGGCGCAGCATATTATGCTAACCAAGCCAGATTCGGCAGTGGCTAGCAAATATACTTTTGGCAAGCTTCGCGAAGTTTTGTCAGAAAAAGAAATAAAAGCGCTAGCCGATTCTACCTATGAGAAAACTTTACAAAATGTATATGAGGATATCATGAAACCTCAAAGCAAAATTGCTAAAGTACTCATGGGAGCCGAAAAAGGAATTTACTCTAGCGCTGGTATTCTGTCGCGTTTTAGCGTAAACCGCCAAAACAATAGCGATATGGTGCAAATTTCATATTCGGCAAGTGACCCTGCTGTGGTGAAAAAAACCTTGGAGCTGATTACGCAAGTTGTTATTCAGAAATACAAGCAAATAAAAATTAACGAAACAGGAAATGTAGTAGCCTATTTTGAGGAACAGCTCCGTAACGTAAGTGCTAAGTTGAAAAACTCGGAGGATAAACTAACTGATTTTTCGAGTCAAAATAGGATTATCAATTATTACGAACAAACCAAAATTGTAGCCGTTAAAGAAGGTGACTTGGAAGAACGTATCCAAGCGCTCATTTCTGAAATAGAATCAAATCGTGCAGTCTTAAAAGATTTAGAAAACAAAATTGGCTTCAAGGAAGACTTGGTGGCCAAGAGCAAACGATTTGCAGCCCTGCGCGATTCAATCAACCTTTACACAACGAGGTTGACTCTTATGGAATTTGAATCGAAACCTAGAGAGCAGGAAATCGCTAGAGTTCGAGAAAAGCTCAGTGAACTTGAAAGTCGATTCAAAAGTAATGTTATCGAATATTATGAGCTTAGTAATACCAAAACGGGTATTCCTGCGAAAATGTATTTTTCAGAATGGATTAATGCGGTTATTTCTATCGACAAAAGTCAGGCCCGACTGTTGATATTACAGGATGTAAAACGAGAATATGATATAAAATATGACCGTTTTGCCCCACTCGGTTCTACGATTAGTCGCTACGAAAGAGAGATTGGCGTAATAGAAAAGGAGTATTTGACCATTTTAGGAAGCTTGAACTTGAGTAAAATCCGAGAACAAAACCTCATGATGTCGATTAACCTCCGTGTGATAGACCCGCCGATTTATCCTAGCAAACCAGAGCCATCCAAACGGATGACATTGATTGTAGCTGCATTTATGGCTGGTTTGATTTTGGTAATTGCGACTATTGTCGGACGTGAGTTTTTGGATAACTCTCTCAAGCATCCGATTAAAGCAGAAAAAGAAATTGGTGTTCCTTTTGTAGGAGCCCTTCCGCTAGTGGACCCTCAAAAACACAATATTTTATTCAATGTAATCGAAACCTATACACTCAATCAGTGTATTTCAAGAATCAAAAAATTAAGTGCTGGGAATACCAAAATACCTCAATTGGTTATTTTGTGTAGTACACGAAAAGGGGAGGGAAAAAGCTATTTTGTCAGCAAATTGTGTTCGAGACTCAACGAAGGTGGCACAAAATGTGTCTGGCTCAATCCTCATAATTATTCGGATGAGGAGTTTTCGTACGCCTACACACTAAAAGGTAGTTTTGCTAGTGTGGTTTCCTTACTTGATGTAGATATTCAAGAAACTTTTAGCGATTGTGAATACATCTTTTTTGAATTGCCTCCTCTAATTAGCCATCCAATTCCAGTGAATTTGGTCAAACAAGCAGCATTTACACTTCTGCTAGCCGATTCAACGCGTGTATGGGATAGTGCCGATCAGTATGTGTTTCAGACTTATATAGAGGCCACCACCAATCCTATTGGTCTGCTTCTCAATAAGGTAAAACATGACTTTCTGGAGGGAATTATTGGTGAAATTCCTAAAGTTCGTTCTTGGTTTAGACGAACTTTCAAAGATTTATTAATAAAAAGACATCAAAGCAAACGTACCAATGTTAAGCTGAAATACGAAATGCTCAAAAAAGAGGAGGAAAGTGCTTGGTTTAACGAAAATGGTTTAGCAGATTTTGTAGAAACTCGCGTAGAGATGCCAAATCCTATCGATCGCCAATCGAGGATAAAGGCCGAAAAAGCTAAAGGTTTGGGATATTATCGAGTGCTTCAAAAGCGCCGTTATCGTTGGATTAAATTCTCTGCTGGCTTAGGAACAATGGGCTTCGTTGGGGTTTGTGCCTTGTATTTGTTTTGGCAAACTACGCCTGAGTCTCAATACGAAAAATTTACGGATTTTATCCTCGGCAATCAGGTAGATTCTCTTGCAAAAGTCAAAAGTAGAAGAATCATCCCAAGCTTAGATAGTATGATTTTGGATCCGACATTGATGGACTCAATTCCTGATTCGGTACGTCATGATTCTGTAAAAGCTCTTATTCAAAAACAGAATCTTACCAAGTAATCCAAATGGATTTTACCCTTAACCAACCACATGATATGAATTTTGATGTTGTTTGTGTCGCATTTCCTTCATGGGAGGGTGATTACGTAAAGAGTACTATTCAACTCATGAGTGAGCTAGCCGCTCATCGAAGGGTCTTATACGTCGATTATCAATACACAATAAAGGATGTCATTCAGGCAATTTTCAAAAATCCCTTTAACATTCCTGTTGCAAGAATTTTAGGATTAAAAAAAAGGTTAAGAACCATTAGCTTGGAAAACGGAGCAACAATTTATGTGCTATCAACCCCACCCGTTTTTCCAATCAATTTTATCAAAAACATCTCTTTGTTTGAGAGGCTTTTAGGATTTAATGCTTTTTGGCAAGCCAAAACAATTCAAAATGCCTTAGATAAACTAAAAAGTGAAAAATACCTTGTCGTCAATGCCTTCAATCCAAGTTATGGAATAGGCCTTTTTGACAGCTTTAAGCCTCATATTCAGACTTATTATTGTTATGATGAAATCGGGGCAAGTTATTGGGCCAAAGATCATGGCCCTCGCTTGGAGGCGCAATATATGAAAATGGTCAATCATGTAATTGTATCATCGGAGGGCTTACAAAATTCTAAAAAACAGTTTAATAGCCATATCGATACGGTCAAAAACGGAGTGGATTTCGAACTTTTTCATCAAGCATTTGTACCACTTTCTCAGAAAAGTACCAAAAAAAAGATTGGGTATATTGGTACGATTGACCAACGGATTGATTATAGTATTATCAAAAAATTGGCCCTAGAATTCCCAGATACCGATATCATCATAGTAGGACGCGTGCTAGATGATATGTTGGACGTAAAGGCACAGACAGACCCACTCAGGGAATTACCCAATATTCGGTTTGAAGGAGCCAAACCTCCAAGTGCTTTGATGGAATATCTCAAAGAGTTTCATATTGGAATTATTCCTTTTGTTAAAAATGAGCAAACTGCCGCAATTTATCCGATGAAAATAAACGAGTATCTAGCAGCAGGTTTGGGTGTAGTTGCAACTGACTTTGCACCTTTAGCAGAGTTTGGTGATGCCGTTCACATTGCCACAAACACGGAGGATTTTATTGGAGCTACAAAGGGCTTATTAGAACGAGATTCTGACCAAAAGCAATTAGCAAGAATCGAAATGGCCAAACAAAATTCATGGCAACAACGAGGCAAGCAGCTGAATCAATTGCTCGAAAAAATTTACCAAAAGCATACCAATTCAATGTAAACTCTGAGCAAAAGGAAATACTTGTTTAGTAAGCTCACTACTTTTAAGTCAGTACTCATATTTACCGCCATATATGCATAGTTCGTTTTCCACATATCCTCTCGTGTCGGTCATTACGGTGAACTACAATCAGCCGCAAGTCACGCGCGAGTTTCTGGATTCTTTTCGTCAAATCACATATCCTAATTACGAGCTCTTTGTAGTAGACAATGGCAGTCCTCAGTTTGATGTCAAGGCTTTAGAACCCGATTATCCTTGGGTAAAGTTTATCTATAGTACAGAGAATTTAGGTTTTGCTGGCGGAAATAATTTGGCTATCAAACAAGCCAAAGGCGACTATCTTTTGCTACTAAACAACGATACCGAAGTGCTACAGGGCTTTTTGGAGCCTTTAGTAAAAGTCATGCAGAGCAATCCTCAAATAGGCATGGCTAGCCCCAAAATCAAATATTTTTACGAGAATAATTTAATTCAGTATGCTGGTGCGCCCGAAATTAGTGTACTAACGGGAAGGGGCGAGCCACATGGCAAAAAGCAACAAGACCAAGGGCAATATGATAAGAGCGGACCAACGTGCTACATACACGGGGCGGCGGTAATTGTTTCGAAAAAGGTGTTAGAAAAAACAGGTTCGATGCACGACGATTACTTTCTGTATTATGAAGAGTTGGATTGGTGCAAACGCTGCCGCAACGACGGTTTCTTGGTGTGGTATGTTGCAGAGTCAACTGTCTTGCACAAAGAATCGGTTTCGACAGGCCGCAATAGTCCACTCAAAATGTTCTATCTTACACGCAACAGGCTTTGGTTTATGAGACGCAACTTTAAGATTTGGCAATGGCTAATTAGTTTCAGCTTTTTCACGTTTGTATCTATTCCTAAAAACCTTTTAGTCTTTTTAAAAAATCGACAATTTGAGTATTTCAAACCATTTTTAAATGGTTATTGGCAAAGTTTTAAAAGCTGATTAAATCACATTTTCCTAATCATTTTGATAGAAATTTTTCAAACTTATAAATCAATAAGCAGATGGGCATTATTCTGAATTTAGCTATTCTTTTTCTGATTCTTTTGGGTGTTTTTACCTTATATCTCTTGGTATTTGCTATTGCTGGTAAAGTGACAAACGCCAATACTACCACACGTACACCCAAAGTCCAGAGAAAATTTGCTGTGTTTTTACCTTCTTACAAAGAGGATAAAGTGATTTTAGAATCGGCTAAAAAAGCACTGATTCAGGATTATCCAAAAGCATTGTTTGATGTAATCGTTATTGCAGATTCGCTCAAACCCGAAACCGTGGCTCAACTGCGTGAGTTGCCGATAACTACTTATGAGGTTACCTTCGAAACCTCCACAAAAGCCAAGGCTTTAAATTATGCGATGTCTCAACTATCCGAACCGTACGACATAGCACTCATTTTGGATGCAGATAATATTATGGCCACCGATTTTATCACCAAGCTCAATGCCACTTTTGATTTGGGGTATCAGGTGGTTCAAGGTCATCGTACTGCCAAAAATACCAACTCTCCAACGGCCATCTTGGACGCCATCAGCGAGGAAATCAATAATCATATACTTCGCAAAGGGCATCGTGCACTTGGGCTTTCATCTGCATTGATTGGTTCTGGAATGGCGTTTGAATATGGGCTTTTTGTAGATGTTATGTCCGAAATTCACGCTATTGGTGGTTTCGATAAAGAACTAGAAATGCGACTTTTGAAACGTGGTATCGTATTTGATTATATCGAGGATGCTTTTGTATATGACGAAAAAGTACAAAATGCTGAAGTATTCGAAAAACAGCGAACTCGTTGGATTGCAGCTCAGTTTAAATACCTAAAACAAAATTTTGTGTCGGGTATAGTGCATTTGTTCAAAGGAAATATCGACTATGCTAATAAGGTATTTCAAGCCCTTCTACCTCCTCGTATTATCTTGCTGGGTATGCTTATGTTTTTTGCTTTTGTTTCAATTTTTTCTGGAGATTTCAACTTCAAAGTTTTGGCTTGGGGGCAGTTAGTAACCTTAATTTTTACTTTCTATATTTCCACTCCAGATTTTCTGAAACGCTTAATCACTTGGAAGGAGATTATGCTGTTGCCTTCCTTATTTTTTAGATTTATTCGTGCAATTTTAAAAATGGGAGAAGCCAAAAAGAAATTCTTACACACGCCACATGACTCTTAGAGAGGGGGCGGGCATACACTGTCATTTGTCCTAAGCGTGCTATAAAGAGAAAAACGATTTCTTTTAAAGACCTAATCTTTTGTTTATTAGATAAGAATTTATTCCTTCAACCATGGAAAAAAATAAAAATATAGCCATTATTGTAGCTTGCGATGATCATTACTTGGTATTATTAGCAGCACTTCTAAAATCTATTGAAATCAATCATAAAGGTTCTCAGTTGATTGAGGTATTTATTGTAGAAGATAAGGTTTCGAATTCGAGTCGGAAAAAGCTTACGCAATCATTGGATACGAGCAAAATGCTATTGCATTGGATTCCACTTGATGATGCAATTCCTGATAGTTTGCATATTCCTTTTGACCGCAGTTCGTATCCTAAAAATATCCATACGCGTATTTTTATCCCCTATTTTATTCCAGAACAATACGACAAGATTATCTACCTCGATGTTGATATGATTGTAGAAAAAGATATAGAAGAGCTCTGGAATATAGATTTGGGCGATAATTTGTTGGGCGCAGTCATAGACCCCCGTTTATTGGTATTTAGTAATTCTTGGGGAGGAATCCTGAATTATAAAGAATTAGGCTTTTCGGCAGATACCAAATATTTTAATACAGGGATTTTGGTTATCGATATTGACAAATGGAGAAAAGAAAATTGTCCAGAAAAGGTGGTTCAATGTATCAAGGATAATGAAAAATACGCCAATTATCCTGACCAATATGGGCTCAATATTGTAATGGCAAATCGTTGGCTCGAACTCAGTCCCCTATGGAATGCCTTCGCTTCGGACGAATACCCCGAACCACCTTATTTGATACATTTTATAGGTCGAAAACCAATGTATCAAACTTATGATAGTTTACCAAAATACAAGGAAAGGTTTGATTATTACCTAAATCAGACTGCTTGGAAAGGGTACAAACCAGTAGGAGAGGCAAGAAGGTATTTGAAGAAAATTATGAATATTATTGAGAAAATTCCGGACTTTTTTAAAAAATAGAGGTAAAATTTTAGGGTGTTGGGATATAAAAATCCCACACACTCTAAACTCATTTACTAGCTAGTTTTTACAAATAAAATTGAAAAAACTAAACCTTCATCCCAGAAAACATTTTGTGCCTATTTACACGTAAAAACTATTCTGCCCTTTTCACCTTTTCCCAGATACCAGACGTAAGACCTTTACGATAGCGAATGTAACCCTTGATAGCACACCAATTCATAAATGAAAAATAGAAGGGTACAAACAAAAGTTTAATACGAATCTGCTTGTTTTCAAGTCTATATCCTATAATTGCCAAAAGATAGAAAGCCGTTTGTGCAAGCAATAAAACGCCATAAAAAGCCTGAGGCAAAAAGCCATTTTCGGATGGCAATACAAGCAAAAGGTTTAGGAAATAAATAATTGGCAAACAAAAAGGAGCTACAGCCCATCGCATGGCACGATGTGAGATATACTGAAAGGACAAAAGCCCATATTTGAAGATATTCAATAAAAAGCCTAGTCGAGCTATGGCTTGAAAACCACCCGCAGCAATCCTTATTTTACGTTTCATTTCATCTTGAATAGAAAATGAAGGTCGTTCTATTGCATAAGCTTCTGGTTCGTAGATAACCCTGTAGCCATCAGCCGCAATGCGTAGAGAAATTACAAAGTCATCGAGTAAAGTATCTTTTTCGACAGGATTAAAGAGATTGGTTCTAACGGCGAAGAGTTCGCCAGCTGCGCCAACAACACTGTACAGCTGAGTATCTAGCTTTTTTAGGAATGATTCATATTTCCAGTACAAACCTTCGCCTGCACCCGCAGCTGCTTCGCTTTCGTTGGTTTGAATACGCTTTTCGCCCGCAACAGCACCCACTTTTTCATCTTTAAAATGACGAATAATTGCTTTTATGGCTTGATTATTCAAGGTGGTATTGGCATCTGTAAATATTACGATAGGCGACTTGATGGTTGGTACTGCCATATTCATGGCTTCAATTTTTCCTCTTCGTGCAGTGCCCCCAATCATACGAACATTTGGATACTGAGCACACACAGACTCGATATATTCGCTTGTACCATCTGTAGAGCCCTCTGTAACAAAAAGAAATTCAATTTTTTTGGCTGGGTAATCCAAGCTCAAAGAGTTGAAGAGCTTACTTTCAATACAACTCATTTCGTTGTAGGCAGGAACCACCAGCGTAACATCGGGAAGATATTCGGGGTCGAAAAAAGGATGAAATTTTTTGCCTAATACACTACGGATTTTTACCAAAACCCACGCCAAAATACCGTAGCCTAGATAAGTGTAAAAAACTAAAAAAATCGCTAGAAGGAGGGAAATTTCAATTAATTGTTTCATACCCTAGAATAGTTGATATAATTAGTAGGAAGGATTTAAGTATACGCTAATGGTATCGAATCCAACAAACACTGTTCCATAAGAAGTACGTCTGAAAAATTTATTCTTCAAACAATTCTAGGCTCTTTCGATACTTTTACATCAATTTGATTGGGACTTAGGCAATTTTTGAAATCTTTCAGATGGGCAAGGCATCATCTTTTCAATTAATACACACGGGCTATACTTAGGCTTCTTCTGCAAGATAAGCTTCGATTTGTGGCACTACCTGAGATAATTCTTCGGTAATAAGCTTGTGTAAATCTAGAATAACAGACGTGGCAGCACCTTGTTTAAGCGCATGTTCTAAAGCCTGAACAGGCTCATGGAAATCCTGCAAACCAATCATGGTAAATGAAGGTTTGATACGATGAACCACTTGACCAGCCGTCACAAAATTCTGATTTGCTAGCAAAGGAGCCACACTCTCCCAAGAAGGTACAGTATCTGAAAGGAATACTCCCATCATCATGGAAATTATATCACGTTCACCTCCATATACTTCGTCAAGGTATGTATAATCTATGTTTCGTCTGAATTGATACATTTTATGTGTCTTGATTAGGTCTTCTTTATTAACACAAGTAAGAAAGCTCGTTTTCAAATATACTAAAAAAACGCCATCTCCCATCTTTTTCACACAAAAACCTTTTAGGATGTAATTATAATACCATTGTTGAGTGTCGAAAAAGTAGTTTGAGTAAATAGTTTGATTTTTTAGTATTCATTAAAAAA
>NZ_JBMLSD010000460.1:12893-22833 GCF_049240685.1 Flectobacillus sp. | reverse complement strand
AATTACTTATTTACGATTCTTGTTTGGTCAAATAAGAGTATACCTCTTTCCAACGCCGTTTTGCAATAGGAATGATGGTGCCACCTACAAGGGTAATATGGGTCTTATTATAGCTCAAAACATAGTCCATATTAATGATATAGGCTTTATGGACTCTTACAAAAGTGAGAGATTTTTCGGTAAGTCGAGGCAATAAATTTTTTAAGGTAATTGAAAAAACCGACGGTAAACTATCTAATTGATTAATCATAGAATAGTTTACCAGACCTTGTACATATATAATTCTCTCATAAGGAATCGTAACGTCATATTTAGGTTTATTTCTAAATTCAATGGGGCATGGATCTAGGAGGTAAGGGTAACAATTTTTTGTCATAGCAAATAGAATTAATTTGTAGATTTCTGTTCAGGATATAAAGCTATCGGATTTCGGCTGTCGGATTTTGGAGAATAAATAACAATTAACCACTAACCCCATCCCTAATTTTAAAAAAGTACTTTATTTTGGAAACTATATTTTTCAAGTAATTGCATTTCTTTATTCATTTCGCCAAGCCTTTTCAATCTTCCCAAATGTCTTTCGTGGTGTAAGTCGGTACCAATCAAATCGTAGAGATTATTTTTCAGCAACGATTTGGCACATTCTTTAATGTCAGGGCCATAGTATCCCTCAATAGCAAGAATATTGAGTTGTAGTAGACATCCCAAATCCTTT
Source organism: Flectobacillus sp. (assembly GCF_049240685.1). NCBI lineage: Bacteria > Pseudomonadati > Bacteroidota > Cytophagia > Cytophagales > Flectobacillaceae > Flectobacillus > Flectobacillus sp. Next base: position 22,118 of record NZ_JBMLSD010000460.1, on the reverse strand, counting down.
AGTCTCTGAAAAGCTTCGGGCATATTATGCCAATATCTATATCGTTCGGGATGGGCGATAATAGGTGTATATCCTCGTTTGGTCATCTCAAAAACTCTCTGTTCAAAGTTCATGAGAGGCGCAATCATGGGATATTCGGCAAGAATATATTTGGGTTCTGGAAAAGGGATAATATCATTTTGTTGAAGTAATTCATTAAAATTATCATCGATATAATATTCGGCAGAAGCATTCAGTTGAATACTCAAGCCTTTTTCCGAAATTTCCTGTTGGATAATTGCCAATTTTTCCTGCACAATCGATGGAGAATTGGGATATACCTCCATTCGGATATGTGGTGTAGTGATGAGCTTTTTGAAACCAAGGTTTTGTAATTCTTCAATAAGATACAAACTAGTAGGTACATCTGGCGCACCATCATCGATTCCCGGCAATAAATGCGAGTGAATATCCACTACTATTTGATTGCTCAAAAAGTCGATTATCCGATTTTGTTTACTTTGTTTGGATTTAAAAAAAGAGAACATAAGTTTTATGACCGAAAGAAAAATTTACTTAGTATAATCTATTGTCTGATTGCTTTATAAATTAATGAAGGGAAATTAGCTGCAGGTTGGTAGCTGCATGGATTTCAATTCATGAAAATTTAGGATAATGAAAAATAATAACAAGATACAAAATTACTAAAATAAGCTTTCAGGACAGAAAATATATTATTAGAAGCTTATTAGAATTAAAGTCGACTACATTAATAAATGGAGTTCTGACGTTATTAATAAAAAATAGTCTTAACCGATTGGACGAAATGCCAAAATTTGTCGACGAAATCTTAAGCTATCTTCAGCGTTAATTGGTTTTTTTGCACCTTTATCATAGGGTTTTACTAGATAATAAAAAAAATTCTACGATAGTATATAAAATATTGCAGATATCAAATAAGTGTTAAAAGTGTATATCTTGAGTAAAAGAAATGATTAAAATTTTGTAATATTGTATGAAATATTTGTACAATTCGCAAATGTTAAAAAATCTTGCTAATTTTTAAAGCATATAGATCAATCACTAAATAATATATTTAATAATCACTAAATAATAATGACCACCGTAATTGTTTTACTTTCAGCAATAGTAGCTTCTTCATGTATCGAGGCGATTATCGAGACAAGCGATTTTTTCACTGCTCGCCGCTCAAGATAATGAATTGAAATTCAGAAAGCCAATCGGGAGAGATGGTGAGGTATGAAATGGAATTTTGACGCAAAACTTTATTGTTGCCAATTGTAGTGGATGTATTCCTTACTCATTTTGAAAAACTATTTAAAAGTCTTTTAAAATGTAACTATGTACGCCGCCTAGACCGTCAGTATTTCATGTTACACGCAAACGAGCTAATAAACATCAGGGTTTCCTTCGTGTTTAATAGCTCGTTTTTTTATTAGGATTAATCCTCATAAAGGCAAGAAAGTAAGCTCACATCGTCGCTCCTCATTTGATTCTTAGGTGCTCCTACCTCTACCTATCGATGCTCAAAATATACCCTCCACATTCGTAAACTTGCTAATTGACGAAATTTTTTTCAAGCTTTTGGCCTATTTTGTATTTTTATCGACAGAGCATCAATCCTTGATTTAAAAAAGAGCTTTCGACTGTACCTTAGATAATTGAAGTGCTTCAGGCTTTTAGCTATGGGTTTTCGGCCTTGGACTTTAGACAAATGTATAAATGTGTGGTTATGAAATACATTTTAAAAGGCTTTGACTATTGCCTCATACAAAAAACTTGATTGCTATTATTAGAAAAAATTTTGCTTAAAATGAATTGGGAAGATAAAAGCCTAAATATCCTTATTGTTGAAGATCATGACGATGAATATCATCTTCTTTTAGATTGTATTCAAAACTCTTGTATCTCTACTAATACGATTGTCCATGCCAAATCGGTCAGCCAAACCAAAGATTGTTTGTTAGGCGAGCATAAATTTGACCTTGTGTTTGTTGATTTGAATATGAATAATCATCCAAATGCGGAGGTTTTCCTACAACTGATGGATTGGGCTGACTATAAATTACCAATGGTGGCCTTGTGTGAGGTTGCTTCGCCCGAGACTACCCTGTTAGCTTTGGTGAATGGAGCAAAACATTTTCTGATTAAATCAGAATACGACGAACAAACGGTTGAAAAGGTAATGATGGATTGTTTCTCGATGAGCGAAACAACAGGGGGGTATTTCGAAAATCGGGAGTTTTTGGGAGAAGGTATCGAACTTGGAGCCGTTTGGGATATCGATTTACTTAATCATCAGGTAAAGCGTTCTGGAAAAAAATTCTATGAGTCTTTGGGATATTCAGAAGACGATTACAACAAAACTTTTGATTTTTGGGAGGAAAGATTGCACCCCGAAGACTATTCAAGGGTAATGGGTTCGATTCAGAAATCTTTGGCCGATAACACCAAACGATATTGGGAGCTTGAGTATCGATTTAGAAAGGCCGATGGTCATTATAGTTGGGTAAACGAACGCGGATATATATTAAATGATGCTTCGGGTAGGCCGTTTCGAATCATTGGTGCGATTATTGATATAAATGACAGAAAGAAACGGGAGGGGCAAATCCAGTTTCTTGATCATCAATTAGGGGCGTATTTTTTTCATAACCCTTATCCTATGTGGATTTATGATAATGAAACCTACGCTTTTTTGGAAGTAAATACCGCAGCTATCCAAAAATATGAATATACCAGAGAGGAATTCCTTCAAATGACTCTACGTGATATTCGGCCTGCCATCGATTTAAAGCAACTCAAAAACCTGCCTAACGATGTAGTTTCGTCTAATCCTGTTCGACATTGGCAGGTAAGACATCAAAAAAAGAATGGCGAAATTATTGACGTTGAAGTAACTACTTCAGATATTCAATTTGGTAGCAAGATGGCAACCAACGTAATGGTTGTGGATATTACAGAGCAAATACATGCCAGAAACGAAAGAACGTTTGTGTTGGAAGTAGTCGAAAAACTACGTAGTGAGCGACACCTTCTCGACGGCCTGAATGCTATCCTAAAATATGTAAGAGAGTATATACAATGGCAATATGCAGAGATATGGCTAACATGTTCTTCGGGCGAGAGTATAAAGATGATTGCCTATGATTTTGATGAAACCAATGCCATAGATTTTCAGGGATTTGCTGATGCTATATCGTTTTCGTCTGTACCGATAGAGCAAACGGTTTTTAAAAGGAAATCAAAACACCAAAAGGTATACTGGATTGAAGATTTGAACTCTGAAGAGTTGTTTTTGCGCAGAGAAGCAGCAAATCGTTTGGGTTTACGCTCTGCCTTTTCGGTGCCTATCAGTTACAAAGATAATTATGTGGCTTGGGTGGTATTTTTCAATGATAAGTTTACCAAAAAAGACATTCATCTGATTAATCTGGTAGAAAGTATCTGTCGACAGCTTGGCTATGAAATTAGAAGGCGCAATTCGGAAGAGCAACTTCAATATATATTTAAGTTTAGTCGCGATTTAATGGGAATGGCCAATCTGCGAGGCTTTATGACGCAAGTCAATCATGGCTTCAAAAAAGTATTGGGTTATGACGAGCAAACCTTGATTTCTAAACCCATACAACGATTTATTTGGGAAGAGGATTGGCCAATTTTACAAAATGCGATAGATGAACTGCACGAAAATCGGGTAAGTTCGCCTTTTGAGCTACGTTGTGTTGCGGCCGACAAAAGTATTAAATGGATTAATTGTACGGTAACGCAAATTCCAACAGAAGATTTGATATTTGTATCAGGAAGAGATATCACTAGTCGTAAAAAGAGTGAGGAGGAGCGAGAGATATTGATTAAGGAGTTGCGTGAAAGTAATCGAGACCTTAAGCAGTTTTCTTATATCACCTCTCATAATTTGAGAGCACCCCTCTCAAATTTGCTCGCTATCCTTGATCTCATCAATCCCAATCAGGTAAAAGATGAAATGACGCTATTCTTATTGGAAAAATTTAAAGAATCTACTCATGTCTTAAATCATACGATAAATGATTTACTGGACATATTAGTTATCAAAAATAATGTTAATATTGAGCAACAATCCTTAAATCTGGAGGAAGAATTAGATAAATCTCTCGAACAGCTTTCCTATCTAAGAAAGCACGAAGAAATCATTCAAGTAGATTTTTCTGAAGGTAGAGAAGTCTATTTTAATGCGACCTATCTTGAATCAATTTTGCAAAATTTGATTACAAATGCCTTCAAATATCAGTCACCAGAAAGGAAGCTTAGACTCAATATTTATACAAGAGATAGCAAAGGATTCTTAAAGTTGTATTTCTCCGATAATGGTGTTGGAATCAATTTGAAGCGTCACAGAGATAAAATTTTTGGATTGTATCAACGATTTCATGACCATCCAGATAGTAAAGGCTTAGGGCTTTATATTATCAATTCGCAGGTAAGAGCATTAGGAGGGATGATTGATGTGCAGAGTGAGGAGGGTGTTGGAACTACTTTTATAGTATCTTTCAAGAAGTAAAAGCCTTCTGCTAGTGAGTTGGAGATTTTTTTGTTAGTGAAATCCCATTTGCCCTCTAGGTTCTAATGTTACCTTTGGCTAATTGTCTTAGGAATTGCATGGTTTCTAATAAATATTAATTCATATTTATTAGAGTTAAGCCCCAAGCATTTGGTCTTTATTTTATCATAAAATCCATTTGTTCGCAGAGCCTACGGCAAAAAGCTCAAAGCAGATAAAATTAATTTTGCCTTTTTTTAAAATAGATTGATTAAATAAAAGATGATTACTGATGGTAGGTTCTGCCGAATGATAACAGGAAGTGAAAAATCTGATTTTTTAACCGATATCCTTCGTTTGTACCATATTTGTATGGAAGTCTTAAATTGTATTAGTTAATTAGTAATTCAGAGTATTTGTAAACGCATTGTCTAAAGCTATCGGTAGTGAAATATTCATAAACTTAGCTTTTAAAATACAATTTGTGTTAATACAAAATAATTTGAGGTTCGTAAATTTATTATTTAAAATGATGATTGAAAGTGTACTTGTAGTTGATGATGATTTGATAGCACTCTCACTTTGTGAGTTTGCCATCAAAAATAGTGGCTTTTCTCAGAAGGTTCAGACAGTAAAGAATGGAAGAGAAGCGTTGGATATTTTTATTGCATTAGAGGAGGGGACGGCCACGGATAGTACAGTTCCAACTTTAATTTTTCTTGATTTGAATATGCCTGTTATGGATGGATGGGATTTTTTGAAAGCCTATCTACAAAAATTTGCTACCAAATATCCAGAAACTAAGGTTTGTATTTTATCCTCAACAATCGACCCCGAAGACTTTGTGAAAGCTGGGAAATACAAAATTGTGTTGGAGTTTATAAGTAAGCCCCTTACCATGGAGATTTTGCAAGAGCTTAAGAAAAGTAGTCAACTCAAAAAGTATTTTAGCTAATATCGCTTGAAAGGTAACTTTGAGTACTTGGCTTATGGATGCGCTAGCTTGGAGATTTATTACTGATAAGTAATCATGCACAATTAGATTTAACTTTTGTGTTTTAGGCATAAGGCAACAGGCAAAGAGTGTAAAATTGTTTTTTACTAACGATAGGTATGTTTTTTGCCTGTGGCCCAAAGCTGAAAGCTTAATAATTAAATTTAAGTTTTCTGGCAATAGGCACTAAGCTTGAGAAAAAAAGGAGTTTTTATAAAGTTATAAAGTTCTCTGCTTGCCCATGGCCTTCGGCTTAGAGACTAACGCATTGATAATCTAATTTTGCCACGATAATTTAAGAGTTATTGAGGCTTTTTTTGGGTAAAACTAATGCACACGTATTACTCTAAAGGAATACTCAAGGTAGCTACCACCATATTTTCTTGTTCAGTAAATAATAGTTGGGCTTTGCCACTATACATGTGGTTGAGTCTTCGCTCCAGATTTTTGAGACTTGTCCCGTAAAAATCTTCCTTCTTTTCCAAAACTCCCGTATTGCGAACAATAATAACAAGATGAGTGTCCTCGAGCCTCGTATGTATAAAAAGTTCGCCCCCTTTTCTCAATTTGCTCACCCCATGTTTAATGGCATTTTCGACAAGGAGGTAAAGCGACATCGAAGGTATTCTAAAATTGAGTGATTGATTTTCGAGTTTGAAGTGATAAGTTAATCGTTTGTCGAACCTGATTTTTTCTAAATCCAAATATTGTTGCATCATCAATAACTCATCCATTAATTGAATCATGGGAGTTTCGCTGATGGTCAATGATTTGCGAAGAATGTCCGAAAGTTGAATAATAGATTTCTGCGCCAGGGGAGGATCAATTCTTACAAGAGCCTTGATGGAATTGAGGGAATTGAATAAAAAATGAGGATTTAACTGACTTTTCAGGCTATCCAGCTCTGTACTTCTAATGAGATTTTGGACAGTTGCTTCGGTTCGAAGATCCACATAAAATTGTTTTACCGTTCGAATTGAAAGATATAAAGAAATCCAAATACTACTCCCGAGCAATCCCATAACGCTAACTTTAATCCACGATAACTCGATGTGTGGAGTAAGAATGGCTATACAGCCTTTAAAGCATAGCGTAAAAATTAAAGCAGCAACTATTAAAAAAGCAAAACCAATTCGAATATTACGTGATAGTAAATTCAAATTGTATTGAAATCTTGATAAGAGTTTATAAAGCGAAAACCCAATTGCTTGTCCTATCAGATTTATAGGGAAAAGCATTATCATTCCATCTATGAATGTGATAGAGGGCGGGGCGATTGCCAAAAGCATACAAATGCTAAAACCTAGCCACCCAAAAATTTGAGCAGACCAGTAAAGGCGGTTCATTTTCATCGAATCAATCAGTTGTAACTACGTCTGTTTCAGAATCGATATGATAAAATGCGGTATCAATACGCTAGAAACTCGTATGTAAAAGGAAGTAATGAAATCAACGGTTTGATTACTCTATAAAACTGAAACTGCTAATTCAGGACTCATTTTTTACCAGTCGAAAACTGTTAAAAAGTACATACACCTGAAAGTCATTTTCAAGGATAATCTAGTAATAAGACCAGAGGTCTAATGTTAATTTATACTTTCTTGTTGCTTGTAGGGAATAATCACTACAATTTTAACGAAATGGCAAATCCAACCTTGACTTAGGTCTGAGGTTGAAGGTTTTCAATTAGAGATAAAAAAAACCGGGTGAAATGTCTTGTTTACATTGCACTCGGTTACAAAAATAGAAGAAGTATTCAAATATTTGCCTCCCAATTGGGGTAAATAAAATCAAAAATATTTTTATCAGGAATTCTATTGTTTAGTTTAAATATAAATCGTTCGCCTAACAGTCTGTATAGTAGCAGAGTATCCCAATTGCTCAGCTATCTTGTCAAAACAGAGCTTAAGAAAAATGTGGAACCAACACAGAATGCTGCTTAATTTCCTTAATTACCTTGAGAGTAAGAGGCTTGCTAATAAACTCGATGATAATATCATAATTACTGGCCCGTTGTATATCTCTTGGGTCGATGCTCGACGACAACACGATGATTCGGGTATCTGGGAAAAGCTTATTAAATCCTTTACGAATAAATTCGTCTAAAAAGTCCCATCCATTCATCACAGGCATATTCAAATCTAAAAAAATAACCGAGGGTACATCCGATTTAGGTTTGGTAGAATCTTGTACAATTTCGTTGAAATAATCTATAGCCTCCTGTCCATTTTGCGCTTTATCTACCTCCTCGGCAAAGGTAAAGCGTTTTATGACCATATCACAAAGTGATAAAGTGACAGAATCATCATCTACGAGTAATACTTTCTTCAACATGTTAGTTATCATAATTTGACAGTGGTATACGAGTCGGAAGCGCTCTTGTAAAAAAATAGTAACTGTAAGCAAGAACAATTTCCCAAATATACGAAGATTTTAGTCGGGCGGATTTTGTAAGAAACTTAATATCAATGAATTTTATGGGTATGGTCAAAAACCATGATAAAGATATTAATTTTTACATTAAACCGAAAAAAAAATAGTGGTTATATTACAGATTGTTTTGCTAACTGAGTAAATGGTAATACTAAAACCTTGCCAAAGTATAAATCCAATCCTGTTTTTCGTTAATTGGAAGAAAATGGGTGTTGAGAGGCTCAAATTGCCGTTTTAATGTGTATAAGAGGGATTTGAGGTAAATTTTTACCTCAAACCATTGGTTAGCCTAGTATCGAGAGCGGAAAGGCTTCCTCCAATTTGAATCCTTTTTCGGTTGAAACAACCCTTGCGCAGTCGTGTATCGGGTCGTGGTCAAAATACAGTACCCATTTTTCTTCAGCTGCTTGGGTAAGAATTTGAGTTTTTTCTTCCATCGTTTGCAGAGGTCTTACGTCATACCCCATCACATAAGGTACAGGAATATGCCCAGCTGAAGGAATGGTGTCTGCCACAAACAAAATCGTTTGATTTTTATATTGAATTTTTGGCATAAGCATTTTCTCAGTATGGCCATCTGCCAATAAAAAATCAATATTTTCGAATGTAGCTTGGTCTTTATCTATACAAAACAGTTGCCCGGCCTCTTGTAGTGGTAATATGTTTTCTTTAAAGAAAGTAGCTTTTTCGCGCATATTAGGGTTCAAAGCCCAGTCAAGATGTGCAGAATGTGTCCAATATTTAGCATTACCAAAAGTACTTTCATAATTTGTTCGATTGTTATTCCATTGGACAGCTCCGCCACAGTGATCAAAATGCAAATGACTGAGAATGACATCGGTTATGTCTTTTTCAGAAAATCCTGCTTTTCTGATAGAGTTAATCAAATTGCCTTCACCATGACGATAATAATAAGATTGCCATTTGGCATCTTGTTTATCGCCCATACCTGTATCGACTAGAATGAGCTGATTTCCTTGCTCAATCAGCAGGCAACGCATTTTCCAAGTACATAAATTGTTTTCGTCGGCAGGCGACCATTTGTTCCAAAAGGTTTTAGGCACTACGCCAAACATCGCTCCTCCATCTAATTTGAAGTTGCCCGCATCAATGCTGTAAAGATTCATAATAATTCTTGAGTTTTGTCTTGTTAAACCTTTGCAAGATAAGAGAAGTTGAGTAAATTATATAAGTGTTGGTGAAAAAGGAGATAGGTAGTATACTGAAAAAGGGGATAGGGGTGAGGGGAAAGAGGGTATAGGGGTGAGGGGATAGTGAA
>NZ_JBMLSD010000460.1:0-12793 GCF_049240685.1 Flectobacillus sp. | reverse complement strand
GAAAAAGGGGATAGGGGTGAGGGGAAAGAGGGTATAGGGGTGAGGGGATAGTGAAGAAGGAGATAGATAGTATAAGGAAAGAGGGTATAGGGGTGAGGGGATAGTGAAGAAGGAGATAAGTATGGGGAAGAAGAGGGACGGGGGAATGATTTTTACAAATAACAAATAACAGATACACAAATAACAAATACACAAATAACAAATACACAAATAACAAATACACAAATAACAGATGCACAAATAACAGATACACAGATAACAGATACACAGATAACAGATACACAAATAACAAATACACAAATAACAGATACACAAATAACAAATACACAAATAACAGATACACAGATAACAGATACACAGATAAGGTCTATATGAAAAAAATTGGATTAGTTTTATCAGGCGGTGGAGCCAGAGGCATTGCACATTTGGGAGTACTCAAGGCCTTGATGGAGAAAAAAATTGCGATTGATTACCTTTCAGGTTGCAGTGCAGGCTCTATTGCTGGGGTAATGTTTGCTGCAGGCTATTCTCCCGATCATATTTTTGAGATAGTTGTTTCTTCTAATACCCTAAAAGCCTTTCGTCCTGCATTTAGTCGATTGGGTTTGTTACGTATGCAAAAAGCAGAAGAAATCTATTTGGAGTATCTCCCGCACAATACTTTCGAGAATCTTAAACTACCATTATTTGTAAACGCCACGGATATTATGCAGGGCGAAAGCGTTTTTTATTCTTCTGGCGAGCTTATAAAACCTGTGTTAGCCTCTTGTAGTATTCCTGGATTGTTTGAACCTCTCACTTTTGAGGGTCGAGTGCTAGTAGACGGAGGAGTATTAAATAATATGCCTGTCGAACCACTTTTGCCACATTGCGATATTATTATTGGAAGTCATTGTAATCCCTTCGGTAAAAATCCCAATTTAAAATCTATTCCGAGTGTGGTTCAAAAAAGTCTTTATTTGGCTATCAACAATAATTCAAAACCTCGACTGGCACAATGTGATTTATTAATAGAGCCACCCTCTTTGGTAAATTTTGAACCACAAGATATTCGAAAGGCTAAGGATATTTTTAAGGCAGGATATGAATATGCACGTAATTTTAATTTTGAAGCTGTCCTAAAAAATTAAAAATGGCATCATTAGAAAAGTACAATTTTATTATTTAATAATAATAAGTAAAATTTCCTTGGAAGGTAAATTTTTAAAAAAAAGTAAAAATGACGTTTTCTAACCAATTGCTGTGCGACAATTCAGTGTTTTGTGTAGACTAAAATACTTAATTTGTAGCTTAAAAAATGGCTATTTTGTGGCAAGTTTAGTTAGTGTTTGTGGTTTATACTTATATAAAATACTGTAAAAAGTAATATTTTCAATAAAAATGACTAAATATTCAGTATAAATTAATAAAATATTTTGTTTAAAATTTTGTAGTATTCTGGATAAATTACTAATTTGAGTTTGCAATACAAATTTTTAACCTTTACTAAATACTACAATTTATGAAGAAAAGTCTCCTTTTGACTTTTCTCGCTACCTTATTGTCCTGTGCGTTTTTACAGGCACAAGATCGTAAGGTGGTGGGGAAGGTGACGTCTGCCGAAGACGGAGCTGCTTTGCCAGGTGTATCTATTACACTTCTTGGTACTACCAAAGGTACTCAAACCGATGCCTCGGGTAGTTTTTCTCTCCCAGTTAGTGGCTCAAATGCCGTTCTACGATTCTCCTTCGTAGGTTTCGAATCCAAAGATGTTCCTGTAGGTGCTCAAACCACCATCAATGTACAGCTTAGTAGCGATACAAAGCAGTTGTCAGAGGTGGTTGTAACGGCACAGGGTATCGTTCGTGAAAAGCGTGCATTGGGTTATTCAATTACCACTTTAGACAAAAAGGTAATGGAAGACCGCCCACAAGCGGATGTTGGTAGGGTTTTACAAGGCAAAATTCCTGGGGTAAATATTACTTCTACTTCGGGGGTGTCTGGTACAGGTACCAATATTACCATTCGCGGGTATTCCTCTATTACTGGTTCTGTACAGCCTTTGTTTGTGGTGGATGGTGTTCCTTTCAACTCCAATACCAACACACGTGGAGGATTTACAGGTGGTGGACAATCTTCTTCAAGCCGTTTCTTAGATATTGACCCAAACAATGTCGAAAACGTAACTGTGCTAAAAGGTCTGGCCGCCACGGTTACTTACGGTGACCAAGGTCGTAATGGTGTTATTTTGATTACAACCAAAAATGGTACGAAGAAAGCACGCCAAACTGAATTTTCGGTAACTCAATCAGTGTTTACAAACACGGCACATTTACCTCGTTATCAGAATACTTATGTTGGTGGTTTTCAACAAAACTTGGGTTATTTCTTTAGTAACTGGGGGCCGTCATTAGCGGAGGCATACTTGTATCCTTCTCAAAATACCAACGCAGCTTTGACAACCCACCCTTATGCCTTCTTAACGAATGCTACCACGCGTGCGGCTATGGCTGATTATGTAGCTTCAGTGAGTCCGTACAAAATGGAAATTTTCCCGAATAACGTAAAAGACTTTTTCAGAACTGGGCTTATTTCAAATACCTCTTTGAATATTTCAGGTGGTGGTGAAAAAGTAAGTTATAACGTTTCGGCAGGTTATAATGCAGAGCAAGGTTTTATTCCTGAGAACGGTCTCAAAAGATTGAACATAGGATTAGGCTTGAATGCGCAATTGACCAAAAAACTTTCGGCAACTACTTCATTCAACTTTGCTAATACCGATCAGTATGCGCCACCTTTGAGTGCTGGTCAGGGTAACAATGCCAACGATTTTCCATCGGTTTTGGCAAACGTACTCTTTACGCCTCGTCAGGTAGATTTGATGGGCTGGCCTTATGAAAGCCCTGTAGATGGTAGCTCGGTATATTTTAGAAGTGGTAACGATATTCCAAATCCAAGATGGATTTTAGCAAATTACAAAACGACTGGTGTCGTAAATCGCTTTTTTTCAGCAACCACATTCAACTATGAGCTAGGTAAAGATTTAATGTTATTGTACAAAATTGGTTTGGATACTTACGACGAACAACAAGAATATATGTTGAATAAAGGCGGGGTAGCCTTGGTAAACGGCTTGTACAATACACTTAATTTTAAAAATACTATCTGGGATAACTCATTGATTGTATCTTATACAAAAAACCTTTCAGACATCCTTACTTTATCGGGTAAAGTGGGGGGAAACATGCGTAATGACCGTTTTTCTCAATACAGCATTACCTCCCAAAATCAATTAGCTCGTAATTTATTCCGTCACTCCAACTTCATCGATAACGTTGCAAGTAACTTTACTAGTGAACAAACTCGTTTGGGGGTATTCGGAGAAATTACTGCTGATTTTAAAAACTACTTATTTTTCAACGTAGCAGGGAGAAATGACTGGACTTCTACTGTGGAAAAAGAAAATCGACAAATTTTCTATCCATCAGCTAGTTTGTCTTTTGTTCCAACAACCGCTTTTGAAGGTTTGGCAAACAATACCATCAATTTCTTGAAAGTTCGTGCTGGTATTGGTACATCGGCTGGTTTTCCTAATCCTTACCAAACACGTAATATCCTAAACCAAAATGCGAGAGGTTGGTTTACAACTGGTCCTATCCAGACGCATTCAGTGGATAATACGTTAGGTAACCCGAATTTGAAACCAGAGCTTCATACCGAAACAGAATTTGGTTTGGAAGGTAAATTATTCAATAACAAATTGAGTTTTGACCTAACAGTTTACCGTCGTGATACCCGTAACTTAATTACTTCGGCTCCATTGGATGCTGCCACAGGTTATACGAGTACTACAATCAACGTTGGTAAAATCCGTAACCAAGGTATTGAGTTGAGCTTGTCGGGTACACCTTTCACAAGGGGAGACTTTAGTTGGGAAACCACCTTCAACTTTTCAAGAAATACGCCAGAAGTGTTGGATTTAGGTGGAACTATCCAAGAAGTACAGATTTCGGGTTTTGGTTCGGCATTAGGTAACTATGCCATCGTAGGAAAACCTTTCAACATTATAAAGGGTACTGGTTTCCGTAGAGACGACCAAGGTCGTTTGTTGATTGATGCCTCTGGTAACCTTCAGGCCACTACATCTCCTGTAATCTTGGGCGATCCTAACCCTGCGTTTGTCACAAGTTTAATCAATACGTTCAATTATAAGAAGTTTTCTTTGAATGTAATGGTGTCTTATCGTCATGGTGGTGCAATTTATTCTTCTACAGCTGGAGCTTTGTTGGGTAGAGGTTTGACGATTGAATCAGGTCCGGAAACAGGATATGACCGTGCTCAAACATTTATTTTCCCTGGGGTAAAAGCTGATGGTTCTCCAAATACCACCCAAATTACTGCCTCAGACGTTTACTTCAACAACGTATTCTTCTTCGGCGACGAAGGCCGTATGTACGATGGTTCTACGGTTCGTTTACAAGAAGTATCTCTTTCTTATAGTTTGCCAAAAACTTTCTTGAAACGTTTTGGTATCAAAGGAGCAAGTCTATCAGTATCTGGAAACAACCTCTGGTATAAAGCTTTGAATATTCCAAAAGGACTGAATCTTGATACAGATAACCTAGGTCTAGGAGTTGGTAATGGTCTTGGTTTTGATTTCTTGACAGGACCGAGTGCTCGTAGAATTGGTGGAACTCTCAAACTATCGTTCTAATATTCTTACACAAAACGTGTAGAATTTACTTTAAATCTGATGAGATGATGATAAAGAAAATACATTTTTTATGGCTCGCGTTGATGTCGATAGTCATAAGCTCGTGTAAGCTAGACTTATTGGACAACCCTAACGCCGTGACTACCAATAATACCGATATTAACTATTTGGCTAGTCAAATTCAAGTGAGTTATGCCACACATTTCAACCAAGTGGGTGACCCAGGTATGCGATTGACTCGTATGCTTAATGCTGGTGCTGCAATTTATGATAATGCCGTTACGCCAGGGGGATTAGATGGTACTTGGACTACCGCTTACGCAGGTATTTTGAATGATGTAAAAACCTTGATTCCTTTAGCAGAACAAGGAGAGTTTTTCATTCATGCTGGCGTTGCTCGTGTAGTACGTGCTTCGGTGTTGATGAACTTTGTGGATATTTTTGGCGACGTACCTTATACAGAAGCCTTGGATCCATCCAATTTTAACCCGAAAGTTGATGGTGGTGCTACTATTTATACAGTTGCTTTGGCAGATTTGGATAAAGCCATCGAAAATTTCAACGCCAAATCAAAATCAGGTCTTACTGTTGATTTGTATTATGGTGGAACCATTGACAACTGGATTCGTGCAGCAAATACTTTGAAGTTGAAAATCTACTTAAACAGAAAGTTGATTGATGCCGCAGGTTCAAGAACGGGAATTAATACCCTGATTGCTGGGAATAAATTGATTTCTACTACGACTCAAAACTTTACCTTTAAGTACGGAAGCAACCAAGTAAACCCTGATAACCGCCATCCAAGATATGCAGGACAATATTCTCCTACAGGTGGTGGTGACTATCAGTCAAACGCTTATATGGGTTTGATGTATGATAAAAAAGACCCTCGTATCAGAGCTTATTTCTACCGTCAGGTAACTGTAAACTCGAAGGATGTAAACGAAATACGTTGTATTACCAACCAAAAACCTAATCACTATGCAGCAACGGATTATTACTGTTTGCCAACAAACGTAGGTTATTGGGGACGTGACCATTTGAGCAACGAAGGTATTCCACCAGATGGTTTGAAAAGAACAGCTTGGGGATTATATCCTGCGGGTGGGTTGTATGACAACGATGCTGGTAGACCAGTAGCCTTGGTAGCAGGAGCGGCTGGTGCAGGAATTCAGCCTATGTTAATGTCTTCTTTTACAGATTTTATGTTAGCAGAAGCTGCCTTGACCTTGGGTACGAATGGCGAACCAAGAACTTTGTTAGAATCGGCTATTCGTAAATCAATGGCAGATGTACGCGCATTTATGTTGGCTTCAGCCGAATCAAGTAAAATTACTGCTTTCGAAACTAGCAATAATATTGTTTGGGCTGATCAGGTGAATAGCTATGTGCAAGCAGTTTTAACTGCCTACGACGCAGCTGCTTCAACTTCGGCTAAACTCAATGTGATTGCAACTGAATATTGGTTTGCATTGTATGGAAACGGTATAGAGGCCTACAATCTCTATCGTCGTACAGGTATGCCGCTTAATTTGCAACCTGCATTGGATCCAAACCCTGGTTCATTTATTCGTTCGTTCTACTATCCAACAGCTTTTGTAAGTAGAAACGTAAATGCGAAACAGAAAGCCAATATGACAACGCCTGTATTCTGGGATAACAATCCTGCAAGTTTATTCAAATAGGCGGCTTCTTTTCAAAGTTAAACAATTGATACAATGAAACATCTTAAGATATATTCAATAATGCTGGTTTTGGGGCTCTTGGTAGGAGCTTGTAAAACCGAAATGGTTGAGCCTATCGATTTGAATGCCTTAGAAACGGGTGGTTATATCAGAACGGTATCTCCCTATCCTGTTAGCGCAAGTTCTTTTACATTCAAGACTTCTGCGCTCTCAACCAGTAAAATGGAGTTTTTGGCAGAGGCGATTACACCCAACTTTGGCGCTCTTTTTTCATCTTACGATTTGGTAATTAAGTTTGTAGATGCCACTCCTGCCAATGGTACCAAAACAACCTCTCAGGTTGCTTTGAAAAGTATTCCAGCTTCTAGTTTTACAAAAGACCCGACTTCTGGATACCCTCGTGCAACTATCTCAGTTTCAGCTTCGGAGGCTTTGACTGCCACAAAACTGACTGCTAGTGATATTTCTGTCGGAGATAGCTTTGAAATTACGGGAACTATGAAGCTAACCAACGGTAAAACCTTTACCAATACCAATACCGGACCCAACATTACAGGCGGGGCTTTTTATAGTTCACCATTCTTCTACAAAGTAAACGTGATTCAATAACTGACAATTGAATAGTTTCTTAAAACCGAGCTTTTTTTAGGCTCGGTTTTTTGTTTTTTCAGGGATTCAAACCCTCGTTTGAATCCTTGAATAATACCTTAGAAATGTTCAATTTTTAGAAAATGTATATTTAATTGAGCATGATATAGATACAAAGAACCACTAAATAGGTCTACACATTAGAAAAAAATTAAGATTTGATTAGAATTTTTTTCAGACGGTAAATAGACTACTTAAATGGTATATTTATTAGTAGTTTTTACTTATAAAAAATGGCAAAATCAAAGATTTTTAGGTCAAAATTAGGTACTAACGCATTATTTTAGATTAGAATTAATTTGGTTTTTTAGAGAAAATTGAAGGAAAAAAAGAGGTGTTTTTCGAAAAATGCAAAATATCATTTTGAAACTCTATTGTGTGTTTCTTGATAATTTTATAATTTGGCATAAATAACCTTAACAAATTTTTTCAACCTTAACTAAATTAGTTCATGAGAAAAAGTCTATTAATGACTTTCTTGTTGACTATGCTTTCTTGTGTATTTATTTTGGCACAAGACCGCAAAGTAACAGGAAAGGTGACATCTGCTGAAGACGGGTCTAGTCTTCCTGGAGTAACTGTTCAACTCAAAGGAACAGCAAAAGGTACTCAAACTGACGCTAATGGTGTTTATTCAATTTTAGCTCCTGCCAATAGTACACTTTCTTTCTCTTTCGTGGGTATGGCAAGCCAAGACGTAGCGATTGGTAATCGTTCGATTGTTGACGTAAAATTGGCTGTTGATGCAAAACAACTTTCAGAGGTTGTTGTAACGGGTACAGGTGCTGCTGTAGATAAACGCAAATTGGCGATTGATGTACAGTCGGTAAGTGCAAAAAATTTACCTTCTGTACCGTCTGCGTCTATCGACCAAGCTTTGGTGGGTAAAATTGCTGGTGCGCAAATCACTTCTGGTAACGGTATGCCTGGTCAGCCAGTAAATATCTTGTTGCGTGGTATCAACACCATCAACCGTGGTACTTCTCCAATGATTTTGTTGGATGGTATCCAATTAGGTACTACTGACTTGAACTCAATCGATTTGAATACCATCGATCGCGTTGAGGTTGTTCAAGGTGCTGCGGCTGCTACCATCTACGGTGCTCAAGGGGCAAATGGTGTTATTCAGTTATTTACCAAAAAAGGTAAAAATGGTCAATTGACTATTGATGTTTCTTCTAGCGTAATTCGTTCTGAATATTTGAACATTGGTGGTTTGAAAAAAGCCAATATGCATGGTTTTGTAACCAACGCTAATAATGAGGTAGTTGGTGGCTCAGGAAAGCCTTTAACTTTAGATCCTACGTATGGTTCGTATTCTGAAAACGTAATTTGGAACTCGACTGACCCAACCGTTCAAATCAATAAGCCTTACGACAAAAACTTGCAGTATTACGATCACTTCTCGATGTTCTTCCAGCCTTCTACTAACCACCAACATTCGGTGGCAATCGCAGGTGGTACAGCAAAAAGTGATTTCAGTATGTCATTGTCGCACGCTCAACAAGAAACCAACTTCAAAAACTTGGGCGGTATAGGAAGAACAAACTTTACCTCAAATATTGGTGCAGAATTGGCTAAAGGCTTGAAATTGCGTTCAATCACTCAGTTGATTTACACTAAAAATACCATCAATGATGCAACTGGTAGAAGTATCATTTATTCAGTATTCAACTCTCGTCCTTTTGCTAACTACGATTTCAAAGATACAGATGGGAACTATCCTGTGTACTTTGGTGATGCAGTAGGGGTAAACGGTGCAAACCCTAACTTTGTAAACCAATATACTTCTTCTTTGATTAATAAGGTTGATGTAGTTCAAAACTTGTCTTTGAACTATCAGTTTCCAAAATTTGTAGAATTGGATGCTAAATATGGTATCAACTACCAACATCAAGAAAATATTTATACTTACTTGAACCAAACTGGTAACAAAAATGCCGTAGATCAACAGTACTTCTACAGCAACTATGGTACAGATGGCTCAGGTGAGTTAGATAACTATACTTACAATACCACTTTCCAAAACTTCTTGGCATCAGCGTATTTCAAAACTGATTTCCAAAAAGATTTCGGTTTGAGTTTACCAATCCGTACTTCAACGCAAGTATCATTCGACTGGAGAGATCGTTATTACAAAGAATACATTACTTACGGTTTAGGTTTGCCAACTTATACGCCATTCAACGCCTCTCAGACGCCTACAAACCGTATTGCTAGTGATTACAAAATCCCATTCGTTACGTATGGTTATTTAGTAAACCAACGTGTTGATTACGGTGAAGTAGCAGGTATCTCTGGTGGTTTCCGTACTGACTACTCTTCTGCGTTTGGTGCTGCTTCGACGCCATTTACTTTCCCACGTGGTGATGGTTATGTTCGTCTTTCTGCTTTTGATTTCTGGAAAGATTCAAAAATTGCGAGTACTGTGGAAGAATTCAAACTTCGTGCAGCTTATGGTGAGGCTGGTATCCAACCAAACCAATTTGACCGTTATGTAACATTGAACACTAAAACCATTGGTACAAGTAACTCATTCTACTTCCCATTGTCACAGTCGAACCCAGGTTTGAACGTAGAGGTTTCAAAAGAACTTGAAATTGGTACAGATATTGGCTTATCATTAGCTAAAGGTACTCCTTGGTTCAATGACCTGTCTATCAACGCTAGTTACTGGAAAAGAAGTACCGACAATGCGATTTATAACATTGATGCTGCTCCATCAACAGGGGTTGGTACTTTGAAAGATAACGCATTCTCATTGGCTTCAAGAGGTTTCCAATTCTCATTGAACGCTTCAATATTCAAAAACAGCGATTTCTCTTGGAACTTTACTACTAACTTTGGTAAGCAAACTTCTGAAATTACTGCTGTACGTGGTGGTGCTGAAGTCGTTATCACTTCGGCTGCAGGTTCTACGGGTTATGTATTAAGAGCAGGTGAAAAAATCGGTCAGTTGTATGGATTCTATGCGATTCATAGCCTAGACGAAAAATTACCAGATGGAACTTTCGCCATTGCTGAAGCAAACCGTGGTAATTATGAAGTGGCAAGTAATGGTTGGGTTGTAAACAAAACCACAAAAGCTCCCTATTTCTCTACAAAACAATTCGCATTCGGCGACCCTAACCCTAAATTCAACATGTCATTCATCAATGACTTTAGCTGGAAAGGTATCGTTAATTTCAACTTCCAAGTTGACTGGGTATATGGTTCACACTTATACAACCAAACGAAAGAATGGATGTACCGTGATGGTATTCATGCTGATTACCAAGTGCCAATTACCATCAATGGACAAACGGGAGCTTGGTCTGCATTCTATCGTGGTGTTTATGCTGAGGTTTCTCGTAATGGTACGAAAAACTA
Source organism: Flectobacillus sp. (assembly GCF_049240685.1). Lineage (NCBI taxonomy): Bacteria > Pseudomonadati > Bacteroidota > Cytophagia > Cytophagales > Flectobacillaceae > Flectobacillus > Flectobacillus sp. Next base: position 2,398 of record NZ_JBMLSD010000460.1, on the reverse strand, counting down.
TTTCTACGAAGATGCTTCATTTGCTCGTTTGCGTAACCTTTCTGTTGCTGTCGACTTAGTAAAAGCATTCGGTATCAAAGGTTTTAGAAAACTACAGTTGGTAATGACTGGTCGTAACTTGGCTACTATCACCAAATACACAGGTATGGACCCAGAGATTTCTTCGGGTGCAAACGCTTCTGCTTGGGATAGAGGTACTGACCACAACACGATGCCTAACCTTCGTTCTTACCAATTAGGTTTGAATATTGGTTTCTAGTCAGCCAAATTTTCTCCAATAGAAGACTCTATTTTTAGGTCTTTATTTTCAGAAATAAGTATTCAGTTTAAACGACACAAGGAATGAAAAAGATAAAAATTACTGCACTCTCGGTGCTACTCATGGGTAGCATGATGATGTCGTGCAAAGATCAACTCGATATTCAAAACCCTAACCAACCAACACCTGCCAGTGCTGCTACCGAATCAGGGGTTGTAGGCTTGGCTCAGGGTGCAATCTATATTAATGGTTTCACCTCATCTGGTAATAAATATTACGATGGTGTTGTTGGGGCATTCTACAATGGTGTGATTGGGTTTCATGAAATGATGGGTGATGTAGTAGCCGCTGAGGCTGCCAACACCTACATGAACAACTTATCAGCGCCAAACTCGGTAACTTTGGATGATGGTACTGTTGTACCAAACCCTAACTCTCCTAGTCAGCAGATTACTTTGTTGCGTAACGTAAACGTAAATGCTCAACAAGGTGGTAACCCGGGGTTTCATGAGTGGGCTTTGATGTATGGCTTGAATAATGCAGCAAACTCTGTTTTGGAGGTTGTTGAAAAGACTACTTTTTCGGGAGATGCTACAACCAAAAAGAATACCATCAAAGCATGGGCCTATTTTTGGAAAGGATTTGCTTACTCTCGTATTGGTTCAATTTATTATGCTGGTTTGATTAATGATGCTTCGAGCTCAACAAATGGCAACTACGTAACTAAAGAAAAAATCATAGAGGAGTCAAATGCCAACTATGACAAAGCAGCAGCTTTATTAGGCGCAATCACGAATACAGCTGATTATACAACTATCATGACTGCTTTGATTCCAAGTTACTTCCAAACTGGTAAAGGTGCTGTTCCGACCACAGGACAATGGGTGAAAAACTTGAATACATTGAAAGCTCGTAATATCATCGTAAACACACCTGTGGCTTCGATGACTGCTGCTCAATGGAATCAAATTTTAACCTTGACGAACGCTGGTGTAGGTGCTTCAGATCCAGTATTTGCTGGTAATACTAACACGGCTGGTGATATTTTCTCTCCATTGAACTATTCGGTGGCGGCTCGTAGTGTAGGTGCTAACGCTTCGGGTGGTACTTACAAAATCTCAGAACGTTTGATTCAGGATTTCAATACTGGCGATAAGCGTTTGGCTAACAACTTCAACCAATTTGCTGTTTGGGTTGGTAACTCTGACCGTGGTAATGCATTCAATACTCGTTGGGGTATCAAAGACGGCGGTAATGGTTTAGCTGGTGTGATGGTTTATACAAACCGTACTGCTGGTATGGCTGAGTTGTATATGGTTGGTAGCTACGAAGAAAACGAATTGATGAAAGCTGAAGCTAAATTGTACACTGGCGATATCGCTGGTGCAGCAACTAGCATCAATAATGTTCGTAATTACCAAGGTGCTGGTTTAGCAGCGCTTGCTTCAACTGACTTGGCTACGGTTAAAGAAGAACTTCGTAAAGAAAGACGTGTTGCCTTGGCTTTCCGTGGTTTGTCATTCTATGACGCTCGTCGTTGGGGTGTATTGGATAGCGGTCGCAAAAATGCGGTGGTTATTTCTAAAGATGGTAAAACCATCAATACCAAAGCCTCTATTACTTACGGATACTTAGATTACTGGGATGTACCAGACAACGAGTTGGCTTACAACCCTGCTGCTGCGGGTAGTGCTGCAGTTAAAAACCCTAAGCAATAAAGTTGAGTGCTGAGTTGTGAATATTTAGACTCATCGAACCAATAAATTCATTCATTGCTTTCATTCAAACGCCCCTTTGCTACGGCTAAGGGGCGTTTTTGTTTGTTCTGCCATGTGAGAATCTAAGTTATTTTTCGCTTTTTGTCATATTAATCATACTGAAAGAACCACATTATAATGGACAAGGATTCCAATCATAGGTATTCATGCAAATTGAGATTTTTGAGCTTTCGAAAGTCATTTATGTGGGTGGTAAAATGTTTCATTAGGAAATACATTTCACCACTTATCTAAATTTTTCAAACACAACCACCTCCAACTATTCAATCAAAATCTGATAGCCTAGAGCGAAATGCTCATTGTCATTTCTCAAAACAATCTTTCCTACAAAAAGTCCTAATTCCCCAATTTTCTTCTGCAA
>NZ_JBMLSD010000459.1:8277-54434 GCF_049240685.1 Flectobacillus sp. | reverse complement strand
CTCTTTGCCTTGTGCCTCTTGCCTATCGCCTAAATCACAAATAAATATCCTTAATAATGAAAAGCATTTTAAAGCTATTTGCCTTTTGCCTGACTACTGCGTTTAAAGCCTTCGTACATTTCTTTTGCCACGATTTGTGGTGTGTACTCCTCAATGATTTTCTCCGAAACCCTACCCATATCATGAATACTATATGAGCCATCCATAAAAGACGCTAGTGCATTGGCAAGCTCTTTGCCCGAGTACGGATTTATTATGATTCCATTGCGTTGGTTTTGCACTAAATCAGGGGCGCATCCACAACGTTCTGAAACAATCACAGGCATACCACAAGCCATAGCTTCGTTTACGACCAATCCCCAAGGTTCAGAATAACTTGGTAGAACCAGTACATCCGCTAATGCCAAATACGTAGGTACTTCTTTCCATCCGACACTTGGTAAGAATGTGATTTGTTTAAATCCATTCTCAGAAACAATCTTCTCTAATTCCACTTTTTGCTCCCCGTCGCCGAGCAATATCAGTCCCCAGTTTCTTGCCTTAGTTTGCGCCAATGCCTCCTGAAATGCCTCCATCAATACAGGCAAGTTTTTGAAAGGGATTAAACGACCCACAAAAATGAAGTTATGCTGATGTAGGTTTTGATTAATTTGTGACTGTTCTCTGTTTAGATAGGCATTTTTGTAGATACTCCTTATACTTTGATTATCAACACAATTTTTATTGACCAATAGCTGATGCGGACGAGCGCCCAACTCAGTCATATATTTTGCAGATAGGGTTCCAAAATTAAAAAAACCATCAAATTGTCTGACAAAAAATGCTTTCAGTTTTTCTTTAAAACCTTTTCTCTGATGATCGCCTGCTGTTGATTCATTAGAAAGTATTGTTTTTATCCCATTAAGCTTGCAATAAAACAACACGACCCAAAACGCCAAATCGTAATAACCTGTTATATTGACTACATCTGGCTTGAATCTTTGAATGGCCGATAGCATTCCGGTTATGCGTTTTTTTAGAGGAACCTCCTCCAAAATACCATCTTGTATTAATTCGTATGGATAGGCAATCGTTGAACGGTCTAAAGATCCCATCGAAACTCTACTTCTTTCAGTTACGGCAATTTGAACCACCAAAAGCTTAAAATTTTCATCCTTTTGACTTATCTTAAATAACTCTTCAAACACCAGCGACTTATAATGTGCCCATAGCACATTGTGAATAATCAGAACCCTCATGTTTATGCCGTGGTAGAAGGACTTGACAAGTCATGTTTGTCGGTATTTGAACCCATTTTCGGAATTAAATCCAAATATTTTACTCCTACAAAACGAATCATTACTGCAAACACAAACCAGTATGGTGTGTCATTGGGGCGTCCACCTGTAAAAAGACCTAAGAAGTAGGTTATATAAAAATATCCTAAAAACATGACAAAAGGGTTATTTCGCTCTCTCATCGCTTTGAGGGATTCCTTTAGAATCAAAAGGTTCATTAGACCAAAACTCCACAAGCCGATAATCCCATAATCAAGAAAGGCCTCCACAATAGGCATATCCATATACCAAAAACGATAACCTTTGCCCAAAATCAAAGAATGTGGCTCACTGTAGAGGATAGATTTGAAATACTCAAAATTTCCAACACGACCAAGAGCTGAATAATCTAATGTTTTCTCATCGGCCATTCCTATAGCTGTCAATACGGCCTTTGTTAAGGCTGTGCTTGAGCTAGAATAGTAATTTAGAAGAATCTCAATAAGTTGTTGGTGAGTAGCAAAAAAGTAAACGACTCCAGCCAGCAACAAACAAAGAATAAAAATATTACGAGGGCTAAAGAATCCTCTAATCGCTTTTCTGATACTTGATAAAGAAGAATTAAAATAAAAATATAGAGCCACAGCGATAAAGAATGCTAGATAGATTGTTCTTACCTGCGCCATGACCAACACTGCTAGAGAAATCAATAAATTAAGAATACAAAATAATTTCCATAAGGAATTTCTTGTCTGAAGCATAAAGTAGGAGGCAAAAATTCCTGCAAAGGCATTTCTAGCGTATACGTGTGGGTTTCCGCTTGTAGCGGTAGTTCCATCACCAAAAACAACCGTTGCCCTTTGCCCAAGTACGAAGTAAGGGTTGGTTGCCATCGAGTAAATAAGACAAATACTTCCTAAAAAAGTAAGCGCTACCGTCACTGGTAAAAAATACTCTTTGACCTCATTTGATACAGAAATGAGCATAAAGAAAAATACTGCAATTAGCATATAATTGGCAATATCCCTTCCCACGATGTAACTATCGGTGTAGACATCGTTGTATGCATAAAAATAAATAAGGGAAACTAGTGTAAAAATTACCCCTAATCTAAAAATTGGAACATTTAATTTGTAGAACCTACGGAAAGTATCCATCGATATCATCAAGACAAACCCTAAGCAAAAGCTTAGAAGCGTAAAAGCTGAAGAACCACCAAAGCCCAAGGTTTCTTTGAAAAAGAAAATCAAAGGAGACCCCATAAATACGAGGAAAATACCAATAGACTGGCGTGAATATTTAAAATCGAAAAGTTTCATCCTTGCAAAAATAACGAATCAGCTACAGTATCTTACAAAACAATCTGCAATTTAATACGAATCTGTTGTTAAAGTAAAGAAACATCTTGTGAACTTAATATTTGAGTTGATAACCTACCTATTTCTTACACAAATCAATCTTCCTATTGATTCTTGTTCTACGTAGAATTGGAATCATACAACATGATACCTATCCTTAACATCCAGCTATTTGAAATACAAGGCATTAGATTTAGCTAAAATGGTATTTTTAGCAAATTTCCATCATAATTTGTATGCTTTATCTTAAATTTGGAATTATCCCCCTGAGTGTCCAAATAATTCCAAGCTAACTAAAAAATATTGATGAAAAGAGTTACGGGTATCGGTGGAGTCTTTTTTAAATGTAAAGACCCTCAGCAACTAAAAGACTGGTATGAAGAGCATTTGGGCTTCAATACCGACGAATACGGAACTAATTTTGAGTGGCGTCAAATGGACGACCAAAAAGGATTTACACAATGGAGCCCATTTCCTGATAGCACTCAATACTTTGCCCCATCCAATAAAGAATTTATGATAAACTATCGGGTGGATAATTTGAGAGAATTAGTGGAAGTGCTAAGAGTAGAAGGAGTTACTATTTTGGATGAAATCGAAGAACTCGAGTTTGGTAAATTTGTACATATCCTCGACCTTGAAGGAAATAAAATTGAACTCTGGGAACCAAACGATACCGAATACGATAAAATCGTGGGCGGCAGAACTAGCTAATACCTGTAACCATTAAGTTGTTTGCTTTAGGCAATAGGCAAAGAGTTTTAACTTGTCTTCTTGTAATCAAAAAACTTACTTTTGCGCAAACCAATACCTATTGCCTATTGCTTATCGCCCCTATTTCCCACTTAATTATTTTAAAATTAAACCATCCTGCATAATGAGTTTTCGATCTGCCATGTTAGCCAATTCCTCATTGTGAGTTACAATAACGAAAGTTTGCTGAAACTTATCCCTCAAGGTAAAAAACAATTCATGAAGCTCCTGAGCATTTTTTGAATCTAAATTACCCGATGGTTCATCAGCAAAAATAATTGCAGGTGCATTCATCAATGCTCTGGCTACAGCAGTACGCTGCTGCTCACCACCCGACATTTGTGAAGGGAGATTATTGATTCTATCTTTCAGCCCTAACATTACCAATAACTCCTCTGCCCTTTCTTTGGTAGCGTTATCACCTTTGCCACTAATAAAAGCGGGCATACAAACATTCTCTAAGGCTGAAAATTCTCCAAGGAGGTTATGAAATTGAAAAATAAACCCAATTTTTTCATTTCTAAAAGTAGCTAAAGCCTTCTCGCCTAACTGAGTTACATCTTGTCCATCAATGAGTAAACTTCCTGTATCTGGCTGATCGAGCGTGCCAAGTATATGCAATAATGTACTTTTTCCAGCACCCGAAGCACCAACAATTGAGACAATCTCACCCTTACTGATATTCAAGTCTATCCCTTTAAGTACCTGTAAGGAAGCGTAGCGTTTTATGATATTTTTTGCTATTAACATTCTTAACTGATATTTTAGATGCCTTGCATGTAATGTGCGAGCATTATTTGCATCTTGATTAAAACGGTAAAACCGGTTACAACATTTTGAGATAGCAAAAAAACGATAATAATTCTGAAAAAGGAAATATCCCTAAAAACAAAAAGCACCAGCTCTGATGAGCTGATGCCTTTTGCAGTGACTTATTCAGTTATTAATAACCTTCATTCTGAACCAATTGAGAGTTTGCGTCAGTCTCTCTCATTGGAATTGGGAATACCAATTTTGGAGAATTGAATGTGTAAACTCTCGATTCGTTACCAAAGTTCTTAACAATCGTCTGCTTATTACGCTTGATATCGTGAATCAAATGCCCTTCAAAAGCCAGTTCAAAACGACGCTCTTTCAAAATAGCATCCAGCGTCAATGACGTGTATAACGATGCATTAGCACGAGCTCTTATGCGGTTGATATCCGATAAGGCAGTAGCTCCTACAGGAGCACCTCCCAAACGGAAGTTAGCCTCAGCACGAATCAAATACATTTCAGCCAGACGAATCTGAGGGATATTAGCAAACTGGTCTGCCCATTTCGCTGTAAAAATATCTCCAGACTCATAGAAGAACAACCCACGCTCATCACCAGATTCGTAAGAAGCTAAGTGTTGATCGTTGATTTTGATATCTCCTCTACCACCAAAATCAGGTGAGGCAAAGAAGGTATTATATCCGTTATCATTGTCTTGCTCTGTTTGTTGTACAGCAAAGATATCTTCTGAAGAATTTGAACGATTGTTGAATGCCAAATCAAAAGAAGCAACCAGTGAATATCCTCCTGAAGTAATCACACGGTTGGCTGCTTGACGAGCCAATTCGTAGTTACCTTGAGACAAATATACTCGTGCCAATAGTGCAGCTGCAGTAAATTTATTGATAAAAATCCCGTTAGTTGCTGGCAACAACGACTCCGCACTAGTAAGATCTGTAATTACTTGCTGATAAACCTGCTCAACTGTATTTCTTGAAACAAAGTTTGCTTCAGTAATGGCTGCAGTTGGCGTAGTTACAACAGGTACACCCAAATTGGTTTTTGGATCACCATCTACATAAGCTTTGGCATAAGCTCTTACCAAGTTAAATAGCATCCAAGCACGAATTGCCTTAGCTTCGCCTTCGACCTTACTTTTCTTAGCAGTTGTTACTACACCAAGGTTTGCCAATACCGTATTGGCAACGTTAATGGTACGATAGGTATCTAACCAAGTAGTAGCAGCCTGACCATTATCTCTCAACATATTCTTATTGAATATCTGAGCAGGAGCCACAAAAGTACCTTGCCACTCGATATCGCCATTATCACCAATTAGCTCAGCATCACGCTGTGGGTTACCACCCAAAACATCTGCATCACCCATTGAGTCGTATGCACCAATCAAGATTGCCTCCACATCTGCCGACGTCTGTACCGCTGTCGAGGCATCAATATTAGTTACAGGCTTTACGTCTAGTTTGTTGTCGCAACTTGAAAGGAATAGTCCAAGAGCGATTGTATATATTAATGTATGTTTCAATTTCATTGTTTTACGATTTTAAGTTAACCTTTCAACTTCTCTCTAATTAAAAACCTAAATTCAAACCTACTGTGATAGTCTTAGGTTGAGGTGCCGAATAGAAGTCGTTACCAGCAGCTACACCACCCAAGTAGTCAGTGTTAACTTCAGGATCCCATCCTGTGTACTTTGTAAATGTCAACAAGTTATTTGCTGTTGCATACACTCTCAATTTGCTCAATTTCAACTTATTGACTACTGAGCTAGGGAAAGTATAGCCCAATGTAATTGTTTTCAAACGAGTATAGCTAGCGTCTTGCAAGTATCGAGAAGACTCTGCTGTACCATTACCACCCAAATATCTTGCTTGAGGAACGTTTGTGATATCACCTGGTTTTTGCCAACGGTTCATTTGATCGATGGTTTGGTTATCATAGAAATCACCATTAGCAGACATAAACTTACCAGCTCCGTTGTATACAGAATTACCATAAACACCTTGGAATGTAAATGAGAAGTCAATTCCTTTGTAAGAGAATTCGTTAGTGATACCGCCAATCCATTTAGGGTTAGGATTGCCTATTACGACATATTCTGCTTGGTTTACATCGTTAGTAGTAGCTCTGTCAACTGAGCCATCTGCATTTTTTGTATTCTTGTAGTAAAGAGCGTCACCATTTGCTGGGTCAACACCGGCATATTCTGGACCAACAAAAACACCTAAAGGTTGTCCTTCTACCGCTCTGTTTAAGAAACCTCCCGTAATTACCTGACCTTGCAAGTTCAAGATTTTATTCACGTTTGTTGCAGCGTTGATAGCAGCCTTCCATTTCAAATCACCAAAAGAGTTATCAGTTCTTAATACAAACTCCCAACCTTTATTTTCTAATTCACCAACGTTTTTCAACAATGAAGAATAACCACTTGTACCAGGAACGTTTACGTTAAGTAATAAATCTGATGTTTTCTTGAAATAATAATCTACCTCAGCAGAAACACGGTTGTTGAAGAAACCAAATTCTACACCAATATCTGTTTGCGCAGTTTTTTCCCATCTCAAGTCAGGGTTCGCCAATTGAACAGGTCTTTGTCCTGGTGTACCTACATAACCAAAAGCAGCTGAGTATAAACCATTGGCAGCATTGTTATTAATTTCGGCATTACCAGTCAAACCATAGCTTGCGCGCAATTTCAAATAGCTTATCTGAGGAATATCTTTGATAAACTCTTCTTCTGACACAATCCAACCTACCGAGGCAGACGGGAAGAAACCGTATCTATTGTTTGCACCAAAACGAGAAGAAGCATCTACACGACCTGTAAATCCGAACAAATACTTATTGCTAAATTTATAGTTCAAACGACCGAAATATGACAAGAATGAAAAGAATGTTTCAGTAGAGTTAGCATCCGCTTTTGTAGCACCTGAAACCAACATTTTATAAGAGTTACTTGGGAAGCTTCTTGCTGTTGCATCCATGTAATTTCTTTTTGATTGTTGGTAAGACATACCCCCTACTGCTTGAATATCGTGCAAGTCGTTGATATTTTTATTGAAACTAAAGAAGTTGTTAGTCGAGTAGTTGAACATCAACGTATTCGTTTTGTATGCTTCTCCGTTTACTGCGGTAGTATTATTTCTTGCAGTTTCTTTACCGTAATATTGCTCTTCGTTTTGGAACAACATATCATAACCATACTCCGAGCGGAAAGATAGAGACGGAAGAATATTCCACTGACCATATACATTACCAATACTACGATATACTTCTGTATTGTTATCAGTATATTTTATCGACAACAATGGGTTGTAATATTGAGTAACCACAGCGCCGTTATAGCTATCTGTATACTCTCCTGTACGTGGGTCAATTACTGGTGAAATAGGTGACAAAGCCACAATTTGCATTGGAGTTGAGAACGCGTTATCGTTTGACAAACGAGTATTGAATGTTCTGGCCATGCTAAAGTTGATACCCAATGATACCTTATCAGAAGCCTTGTGGTCAACATTTAAACGGCTTGAAATACGCTCGAAACTGTTTTTAACGATAATACCATCTTGCTTGCTGTAAGAACCCGAAGCATAAAATTTAGTTTTGTCATTACCACCTGTGATGCTCAAATCAAACTGATTGATTTTTCCAGTTCTTAATACTTGCTTCTCCCAGTTTGTACTTGTGTAATTAGCAGAAGTTGGATCTTGCCAACGAGCTCTTTCGCCCAAAGCGTATCTATCAAATCTGGTATAACCTCCTGAAGCAGAATAGCCATTATTTACACGAGCTTCGGTAAATAACTCTACGTATTGTGCTGTATTCAAAAACTCTCTATGGCCAGTAGCCTCACTCGACCCTGAGAAGTAGTTGATGTTTACATTTGTTTTACCAGACTTACCTCTTTTGGTTGTGATAAGAACCACACCATTCGAGGCACGCGAACCATAAATAGCAGATGCTGCTGCATCTTTCAAAATTTCAATCGACTCAATATCATTGAAGTTAATATCGGCAATTGGGTTGGTAGGCCCCCCCGTTGATGATTGGTCTGTTGAGGTGATAGGAATACCATCAACTACATAAAGAGGGTTGTTGCCAGCCGAAACTGAAGAAGAGCCACGAATACGAATCTTTACGCCCTGCCCTACTTTACCGTTACCAGACTCGATAAATACACCCGCTGCACGACCTTGGATAGCTTGTTCGGTAGAAACTACCGGCAAACCTTCAATGGCTTTAGAGCTGATTTGGGCAACGTTACCAGTCAAATCTCTTTTTATTTGTGTACCATAACCCACAACTAGTACTTCCTCAAGAGCCTTAGAATCTTCTTTTAGAGATACATTAATAATACTTTGTGCACCTACTGTAATTTCTTGTGTTAGAAAACCAACAAAACGAAAAGATAATACAGATTTTGAACTAGGCACAGTAATAGTAAAATTACCAGAGGCATCAGTTTGGGTACCTTTTGTAGTGCCAACTACTTGCACAGTTACGCTCGGAAGACCAGAGCCATCAGCAGCAGATGTAACTTTTCCTGTTACCTTGCGTTCTTGGGCATTTGATTGAAACAAAATACCAATCACAAGCAGGAAACTCATTAGTAAAAGCTTCTTCATGAAGTGTATGTGTTTAGTTAAAAAATGAAAAAAAATAGAAACGTAAGACGTATTTATCCTAATACATCCTGCAAGTTTACACCTGTAAGGGCAAAAAATAAAACAGAAACTCAATTAACATCATCTAAATTGAGTATTTACTACTAATCAGTAAAATACATCTCTTAAATTAGTTATAATTTGGAGAAGAGAAATGCTATAATTATTGGCGAAAATATGTTCTTGTGACCAAGTTGTGAAAAAATCATTAAGAAATCAATTTTTTCAGGCATTGTTACAAAATTAATTTCGCAATAGGCCGTTCTCCCAACCACTGATATAGATTGATTTAAGCACAAATAATCCGTAGGCTATAAATATTTAGCAAAGAAAAACACTATGTTTAGAACTTTGTCAGTAATTTAGCGAGCGATTTCTCCAATAACAGTGATATGCGCCCTATTGTTTGTCGTAAAATCACTACCATTATTGGGTCATTGTCCCAAAAGGAAGCTTTTTCCTGCATTGTACATTAAAGTTTCATAAACAATTGTATATCAAATGAACATTCACGAGTATCAAGCTAAAGACATTTTGAAAAGCTACGGTGTTCGCATCCAAGAAGGCATCGTTGTTGATACACCAGCACTGGCAGTAGAAGCTGCCCGTGAATTAACGGCCAAAACTGGTACCGGATGGCACGTAGTGAAGGCTCAAATCCACGCAGGTGGACGCGGTAAAGGAGGTGGTGTTAAACTTGCTAAAAACCTAGAAGAAGTTCGTGAAAAAGCAGAACAAATCCTAGGAATGCAGTTGATTACTCACCAAACTGGTCCAGAAGGTAAAAAAGTTCACAAAGTTTTGATCTCGGAAGATGTTTACTATCCAGGTCCTTCTGAAATTAAAGAATTCTACCTTTCTATTTTGTTAGACCGCGCTAAAGGCTGTAATGTAATTATGGCTTCTACTGAAGGTGGTATGGACATCGAGGAGGTGGCTGAACATTCTCCAGAAAAAATTATCAAAGAATGGATTGACCCTCGTGTTGGTCTTCAACAATTCCAAGCTCGTAAAGTTGCTTTTGCGCTTGGTTTGTCTGGTGAGGCTTTCAAAGAAATGGTGAAATTCATCAATGCGCTTTACAAAGCATATTTGAATACTGACTCTTCAATGTTCGAAATCAACCCTGTGTTGAAGACTTCAGATAATAAAATCTTAGCTGTTGATGCTAAAGTGAATCTTGATGACAACGCTTTGTTCCGTCACCCAGATTTCATCGCTTTGCGTGACACTAGCGAAGAGGATCCTTTGGAAGTTGAAGCTTCTGCAAACGACCTTAACTATGTAAAACTTGACGGTAACGTTGGTTGTATGGTTAATGGCGCTGGTTTGGCAATGGCTACAATGGACATCATCAAACTTTCTGGTGGCGAGCCTGCTAACTTCCTTGATGTTGGTGGTGGTGCAAACGCTAAAACAGTAGAAGCTGGTTTCCGTATTATCTTGAAAGATCCAAACGTTAAGGCTATTCTTATCAACATCTTCGGTGGTATCGTTCGTTGCGACCGTGTTGCTACTGGTGTTGTTGAAGCTTACAAAGCTATTGGTGATATTCCTGTACCTATCATCGTTCGTTTGCAAGGAACAAACGCTGCTGAAGGTGCTAAAATCATCGATGAATCAGGTCTTAAAGTTTACTCTGCTGTAGTTTTGAAAGAAGCTGCTGAGAAAGTAGAAAAAGTTTTAGCCGGAACTATCTAATCTGAGATATACCCAAAACAAAAAAAGCTATCCTTCGGGATAGCTTTTTTTGTTTAACGCGGTTCCAGATGTTGCTGATTTGGGATGTTGGATTTCGGAAGTGTAAGCTTCTGTATTTTGTAATAAATAAAGGTATTTTACTTTATTTCCGAAATCAGAAATCCAAAATCCGCAATAGTTTGGAATCCTTCGTACAACCCTAATTCATCATTCACAATTCATCATTCACAATTCAAAACTCATCACTCACACTTAGTTTCTCTGCATTCCTCCCGAACCTGCTGGTCGGTAATATTTTAATGCCTCGGGAAGGAGTCTTTTGATATCAGCAATACGCTGCTCATCCGTTGGGTGTGTCGATAATATCTTAGGAGGTTTTGAGCCCGAACCTAATTTTGCCATTCTACCCCAAAAACCAATCGCTTCGTTAGGATCGTATCCTGCCATCGACATAAAAATCAATCCTAAGTGGTCAGCTTCTGACTCTTGACCACGACCATTGGCTAATAAGGTCAGCTGTGCTCCTGCTGGTGCCGCTACACCAAAGACTGTGTTCCATAAATTTTGAGTCGCTTGTGGTTTATCTTTCATCGCAACTCCTAAACCTACCTGCCCTGCCGCCAAAATACCCTGCGCAATCATTCCTTGGCTCATACGTTCAGCACCATGCTTAGCAATAGCATGCGATACTTCATGACCCATTACCACTGCCAAACCTGCTTCATTTTGTGTTACAGGCAATATACCTGTATAAACTACCATCTTACCTCCTGGCATACACCAAGCATTTACCTCACTGCTTTGAACTAGCTCTGTTTGCCATTGGTATCCTTTCAAGTAATCAGGATTTCCTGTTTGCTCAAAATACTGTTGAGCAGCTTTTGCAATTTTATCTCCCACCTTTTTTACCATAGCAGCTTGTTGGGTAGTTGGAGAAATTACTTTATTGGTATCCAAAAATTGTTTATAACTGGTTAGCGCCATTGCATTCATATCGGCATCGGATACTAACAAAAATTGCTTACGACCCGTAATAGGTACACTACTACAAGCCCAAACTAATCCTGCTACAACAAGCGGAATGTATAATAAGATACGTTTCATAATGATAAATAAATTGATAAATAAAAAATGACGGTTGGCATTTCGAGGCTGTAATAATTGAAAATGCCTTTATAACTATACATATTTTGTATTCAGACGCAAAAGTTGTAAAAAGGTACTAAATTTTCTAGTATTTCGGCGTAGTTTTGTAATGAAGTATAACATTCGTCAACTTTGCTAACACAATAAGCGTCCAATGTTTGATGATATCTAAGCATTAGCTCTTGGCTATAAGATTGATAATCATCGTTTTTTGAGCATATTCGATGAAAATTACTTAGAGAACTCTTTCAATTTCACTATTAACGATTTTTTATGAAAATTTTGTGCATAGGTCGTAATTACGCCGAACATATTGCTGAACTTCAAAACGAACGTCCCTCAGAGCCAGTTATTTTTATCAAACCAGATACCGCGCTCCTTCGTGACAATGAGCCTTTTTATATTCCTGATTTTTCAAATGATTTACATTATGAGGTAGAAATCGTATTGAAAATCAATAAGATGGGTAAAAACATCGAAGCAAAATTTGCCAATAAATACTATGAAGAAATCGGTATTGGAATCGATTTTACGGCTCGCGATGTACAAGCCAAATTGAAAGAAAAAGGTCTTCCTTGGGAAAAAGCAAAAGGTTTCAACGGCTCTGCTCCTATTTCAGGATTTTTTCCAAAATCAGAAATAGCAGATATGAACAACCTAAATTTTCGGCTGGAAATAAATAATGAAATTCGTCAAAACGGTAATACCTCGATGATGCTCTGGAATTTTGACGAAATCATCGCCGAAATTTCCAAATATTTTACCCTCAAAACAGGCGACCTTATTTTTACAGGAACTCCTGCTGGTGTGGGCGCCGTAAAAATAGGTGACCGCCTTACAGCTTATATTGAAGATAGAAAAATGCTTGATTTCGAAATCAAGTAGGTTAAATTATATGCTCGTCAGCAGGCTTGCACCTGCTGACTCCTCCTTTTCATCAACGCTTCAAAATTTTTAGCCTCTACCCTACTGTGCAATTATCTGTGGATTCACCTTTTAATAATAGAGTGTTTTGAAGAAAGTCTTATTCCTTTTATTCTGGAGTTTATCTCACATAGTTTTTTCTCAAAAACTTATTTTGCCTTACCCCAAAGGCAGTATGCTTTTCCCTATCAATCCCAATAAATTAAACTATTTGGCTGGAGGCATGGGCGATTTAAGGCATAATCATTTTCATGCTGGCTTAGATATCAAAACCCAAGGCCGAGAGGGCTTACCTGTTTATGCATCTGACGATGGCTATATTTCAGAAATGCGTATCCAAACACGTGGGTATGGACATGTAATGTACGTAACCCATCCCAAAACTGGCTTAGTCACCGTGTATGGGCATCTCAAAGCATTCGCAGAACCAATGGGGGCTTATGTAAAACAAGAACGTTTGAAGAAACAAACCTTTGAAATTTCGGTAAAACCAGCGCCAAACGAATTTATTGTACAAAAAGGACAGCTTATTGCTTACTCTGGAAATACAGGAGGTTCGGCTGGCCCTCATTTACATTTTGAGATTCGCGACAATCGAAACAACCTTTTAAATCCTTTACTTTTTGGCTTTACTGAAATTGTGGATAATACTCCTCCAGTTTTTCAGGAGATTGCCATAAAACCCTTGGAAATTGAGAGTCGAGTGATGGGTGACTTTGAAACGCATCGATATTCACCTACCAAATCCAATGACGGGTCTTATTCTATTGCTGGAGGCGAAATTCTGGCAAATGGCTGGGTAGGAATTGAATTAATGGCTGTCGATCGCATGAATTATACGCACCATACAAACGGTTTGAATTGTGTAGAAATGCTCGTTGACAATCAAGAAGCCTACTTTTTCCATTTGGAGAAATTTCCTGATGCGTATTCAAACGATATCAACATACATCTTGATTACCCTACCTATAAAAGTTCGGGTAAGAAAATGCAAAAGCTTTTTATTGATGATGGGAATATCAATCTGCCTGTTTATAAACCCCTCGTCAACAAAGGTAAAATATTTGTAAAGGAAGGAGAAACACGCCAAGTAACCATAAAAATATGGGATACAAACGAAAATATGAGTGTAATGCATTTTACGGTAAAAGGTCAAGCCAAGAGCACTAATGCCCCAACTGTAATTCCAAGCAGTGCTCCAACACAGATAGCCAGCTCAACAAAACACAACACACTGATTATCAGCGCTAAAAACCTTAAAAAGCCAGATCAAGTTTGTGAAGTGCTAATTCAAAATAAGCTGGAGAGTTTACCTATTTCATTTGTTAAAAGCAATACGGCTATATATTTGTGGGATTTGAAAAAAGGCGTTCCTACAAGTATTCGTATCGACACTACAGATTTTCCTGTTGGAATTCAAGGAACGATTTATTCAGGTATTGACCAAACATTTAAGACTCTTGGGACAAGTATATTTTTCCCAGCCGAATCGCTGTATGATACCTTGTATTTAAACACTAAAATCGAGAAAAATAAAATTCAGATTGCGGATGCTCTTACTCCACTGAAAAAGCCCATAACAGTTACTTTCAAACCTGCAACATCCATTGTTTCTCCAGACAAAACAGCAGTATACAATCATGATAGAAAATTTCTTGGGGGTACTTGGCGTAATGGTGAGGTAACTTTCAAAACCGATATTCTTGGCGACTTTCAGGTTTTGTCAGACACCATTCCACCAAAAGCAACCTTAGTTAATAAAACCAAAGATGGTTTTTCATTTCATGTTTCAGATAATTTATCAGGAATTAAGTCATTCAAAGCTACCCTAAACGGCAAGTTTGTTTTGTGTGATTACGAATATAAAAAATCATTAATATGGTCGGTCAAAAGTGATTCTACTCAGAATTTTATTGGCGACTTGGCCTTGGAGTTGATAGATAATCAAGGAAATAGTAAAACCTACACGGCAGTTATTGACAGCTTGCAAGCGCCAAAAGTTGTAAAAAAAGCCTCGATAAAGGCCTCGAAAAAAAATAGAAAAAAATAAGTGTTCTATACTGTTCTAAATAAAATTTTTCTCATATATTTGTGGAATATTCAAATCGTGTCTTTTTGACACCATACATTTAAACCTCTATAAATCAAAAACCTACTAGTCGAGGGATTTTTTTCTCGGATTATGTCCTAATATTTCCCGATATTTGTACTAGAATAAAACCATGAAGATATGTCACTAACAGTAGGCTCAGTAGCTCCAGATTTTGAACAAAAGAATCAAGATGGAGAATTAGTAAAGCTTTCCGATTTTAGAGGACAAAAAGTAGTCCTGTATTTTTACCCAAAGGATAGTACTCCTGGCTGTACTGCACAGGCTTGTAATCTAAACGACAATTTGGATGCGCTAAAAGCAAAAGGTTATGTTGTATTAGGGGTAAGTGTAGACAGTCCAAAATCTCATAAGAAGTTTATTGAAAAATACGGTTTAGGTTTCACACTTATCTCTGATGAAGATCACAGTGTTGTGGAGTCCTATGGCGTATGGGTCGAAAAGTCTATGTATGGAAGAAGCTACATGGGTACTGCACGTACTACTTTTATTATCGACGAAAATGGAGTGATTCAAGACATCATTAGCAAAGTCGATACCAAAAACCATACGAGTCAGGTAATAACCGAGTAATCGTATGTCTCAAAAAGCATTATAACTTATAACTAATCAATAATGGAAATTTCAGAATTACAGAAAGTTGCTTCACAAGTAAGACGTGACATTGTGAGACAAGTTCATGCATGCCAATCTGGTCACCCAGGTGGTTCATTAGGCTGTACAGATTTGCTTGTAGGGCTTTATTTTGACCAAATGACGCTAAAATCTGACGAATCTGGCAAAAGAGTATTTGATATGAATGGCACTGGCGAAGACTTGTTCTTCTTGTCAAACGGTCACATCTCTCCAGTATTTTATTCGGTGTTGGCTCGTGCAGGGTATTTTCCAGTGGCAGAACTCGCAACATTCCGTAAATTAAATTCTCGTTTACAAGGTCACCCAACTACTCACGAACATCTTGAAGGTATTCGCATTGCTTCAGGTTCATTAGGCCAAGGTTTATCAGTAGCCATTGGTGCTGCTCAAGCCAAAAAATTAAATAAGGACAACTCTTTAGTATTCTGTTTGATGGGCGATGGTGAGCAAAATGAAGGTCAAGTTTGGGAAGCAGCCATGTACGCTCCTCACCACAAAGTTGACAACCTAGTAGCATTTATTGACTTGAACGGTCAGCAAATCGACGGGCCAACCGAAAAGGTTATGAACAACCGTGATTTGGGTGCTAAGTACGAAGCATTTGGCTGGAAAGTTATTACCATGAAAGGTAATGATATGGCTGATGTAGTAAGCGTTTTGAATCAAGCTCGTGAGCTTTCAGGAAATGGTCAACCAATCATGGTATTGATGTACACAGAAATGGGTGCAGGTGTTGACTTCATGATGGGCTCGCACAAGTGGCACGGTGTTGCGCCAAACGACGAGCAATTGGCAGCAGCATTGGCACAATTGCCTGAAACTTTAGGCGACTATTAATCATTGAGTGAATGAATGATTTACTGAATGAGTGAATACTAAACTTTTATCACTTTGAAAATCAAAAAATTACATATCAAAAATTTTAAATCTATTGCAGATTTAGAAATCATTGAACCCAATCCATTTACGGTCTTTGTTGGCCCAAATGGGTCAGGGAAAAGTAATATTTTTGAGGCGTTGGAGTTTTTTATTATTCCTTTACCTTTAAAGGATAAAGTTCATTTGTTTGGAGGAAAAGAAGAAATCATCACAAGAGACATATCCTATAAAGAATGTCAGATTGAAATTATTCATGAGTCTTTTGATTTCAGCGAATCAACCTCATTCTATCCAAATACTGAAACACTTCCTTGGGAAGAACTGAATGACTCGTTTAGAAATTCAAGTGAAGAAGAAGGAATAGCAGAAGGGAAGTTTCGTTATTCATTTCGACGCTTGTTCATAAAGAATTTGGAGAAACAAAAAATTAACTTTTCAGATAGTTATAAACTTTCATTTTCAGGTAATAATCTCGAAAAAGTTCTAAAGCGAATTTTACTTGATGAAACTAAAAAGGAAGAAATATCTGAATGGCTTGATTTATTTATTCCAGGTTTTGAAAGAGTAGAAGTTGCCACAAGTGATTTAAGTAATATAGATACCTTACTGATTTATGAAAAAGGTATCAAAAAACCTTTTCCTAAGAATTTAATCTCAGACGGCACCTACAATATTCTCGCTCTTCTTACAGCTGTTTTTCAATCAGATGAACCTCAGTTTTTATGTATTGAAGAACCTGAGAATGGATTAAATCCACGAGTTGTAAAAGAATTAGTGGGCTTTTTCAGATATGCTTGTGAAGAAAGAGGGCACTATATTTGGCTCAATACTCATTCTCAAACATTAGTATCTGAATTAACTCCTGAAGAAATTATTACCGTTGATAAAATAAAGGGTGAAACAAAAATCAAACAATTCAAAGGAGAAGATTTTCATGGATTAAGTATGGATGACGCATGGTTAACCAATACTCTTGGAGGTGGGTTACCGTGGTAAAAATTGGATTTATTGTTGAAGGTGAAACAGAGGCACTCATTCTAGATTCAGACAATTTTAAAGCTATTCTTGGCAAATTAAATATAGTTTCAGTAGGGATAATAAATGCAGGAGGTAATAAAAACCTACTACCTCACAATATTCTTATTCATCAAGCTAACTTAATCAAAAAAGAAGCTGAAAAAATTGTGATTTTAACGGATTTAGATGATAATCTATGTATCACTAAAACAAGGGAACGAATTACAGAGAGAGATAATCAAATTATTGTTGTTGCCATCAAGCAAATTGAAGCTTGGTTTTTAGCAGATAGTACTTTGCTTTCTCATTTGTTCAATGAATCTTTTATTTTTGACTATCCTGAAAATGAAAATGTTCCTTTTGATACCTTAAGGGCTTTGTTAATACAATTTACTGGCAGAGGGCTTCCTAGAAAAGTCCCAATGGCTCAAAAAATGATTAACTCAGGTTTCTCCATTGAAAATGCAGCTAACCATCCCAATTGCCCTAGTGCAAATTATTTTTTAACAAAACTAAAGCAATGTGCCTCGATAAAAGCAATCGAGTAAAAATAGGAAGATGAAAAAATACACATTCACAGAGAAAAAAGATACTCGCTCAGGTTTCGGAGCTGGTATGCAGGTGTTGGGCCAAACCAACCCAAATGTCGTAGCACTTTGTGCTGACTTAATTGGCTCTCTTAAATTAGATGCTTTTATCAAAGAAAACCCTGAGCGCTTCTTCCAAACAGGTATCGCTGAGGCAAATATGATTGGTATTGCAGCTGGTTTGACAATCGGTGGCAAAATCCCTTTCGCTACAACTTTTGCTAACTTTGGTACTGGTCGTGTATATGACCAAATTCGTCAGTCGGTAGCCTATTCAAACAAAAACGTTAAAATCGCTTGTTCTCACGCAGGTTTGACCTTGGGTGAAGATGGTGCTACTCACCAAATCTTGGAAGATATCGGTTTGATGAAAATGCTTCCTGGTATGACGGTAATCAACCCATGCGACTTTAACCAAACAAAAGCTGCCACTATTGCTGTTGCCGAATACGAAGGCCCTGTTTACTTGCGTTTTGGTCGTCCAGTAGTGCCAGTATTTACTCCAGCAGACCAAAAATTTGAGATTGGTAAAGCTTGGATGGTAAACGAAGGTACTGATGTAAGTATCTTTGCTACAGGACACTTGGTATGGGAAGCAATCCAAGCAGGTGAAATTTTGGCTGAAAAAGGTATCAATGCCGAAATCATAAATATTCACACCATTAAACCTTTGGACGTTGAAGCTGTCTTAGCCTCTGTTAAAAAGACGGGCTGTGCAGTTTCGGCTGAAGAACACCAAATCAACGGTGGTTTGGGTGATTCAATTGCTCAGGTTTTGGTACAGCATCACTATGTACCTCTTGAGTATGTTGGGGTAAACGATTCATTTGGTGAATCAGGAACTCCTGCTCAATTGATGGAAAAATATGGTTTGAATGCTGCAAGCATCGTAGAAAAAGCTTTGAAAGCTATCGAGCGCAAAAACGCTTAATATTCTAAGGTAATTCTCTTTTATATCTTTCTTAAAGAGACTATCTTAGTTGCTTGCCCAATATGGATAGTTTCTTTAGGAAAGATTTTAAAAAAGTTTTCGTTAGTTGGTAAACTTCAACTGTGGCGACTTTCTAAACAAGTAGAGAATTATATGAATGATCAAGAGTTAATTGAAAAATTTAACCACCCAGACTCTCGAAATTATGCTTTCAACTTGTTGGTTCGTAAGTACCAACAAAAAGTTTATTGGCATATCCGCAAAATGGTAATTGACCATGACGATGCCGATGACCTTACTCAAGAAACCTTCATAAAAGCGTGGCGTGGTCTCGAAAACTTTAAGGGCGAATCACAACTCTACACTTGGCTGTATCGGATTGCCACCAATGAATGTCTCAACTTTCTTGCTAAGAAAAAACGTCGTTTCTTTCTTCCAATCAACGATATTACCGAAGAACTTTCCAATAAAATCGAATCTGCCGATTTGATATCGGGAGAGCAAATTCAACTTAAACTACAGAAAGCCCTCCTTACCCTTCCTGACAAACAACGCTTGGTTTTCAATATGAAATATTTCGACGATATGAAATATGAAGATATTGCTGAGGTTACAGGTACTTCTGTTGGTGCGCTCAAGGCTTCTTATCATTTAGCGGTGAAGAAGATTGAATTATATTTTGAGGAACATGACAACTAGCACTTCGTGTTCTTTAAAATATTGATGATTCATCAGAAATGGTAAACTTTCGTGTATTTTCCCAACCTAATTTTCAAACATTTTTTATCCTGTATTAAACCTTACAAAATTTGGCCTGTCAAAGAACCAAACTAGTAAGAACAATATTGAGGCCTCGATATTTATCCTTTACTAAATTTAATACCATGGAATATTCATCCAATAAATTTGATCTTGATAAACTCCCAAAGGAAAATATTTTTCAGGTTCCTGATGGGTACTTTGAGGAACTGCCTATGCGCATTCAGGCTCGTACCTCTGCAAAAACTAGCGCTACCTCTTTGGTGTCGTGGTCTGCTCGCCGCACTTGGGCAAGTATAGCAGCATGTACCCTTGTTGCTACCTTGGGTTATTTTACGCTTATTCCAAGACAAGAATCAATTGGAGAAGAATCTCTCTCAGGTGTTAAAATAGAAGAAATCGAAGGCTATTTGGTACATCAGAATATTCATCAAGTAGATTATATTGACCATATCGACGAAGCAGAAGCTGATGTTTCGACCTCGGTTGAAGGTTCCGAAATGCTGGATGAGCTTAAATTGTCATCTCAGGATATTATTCAGAGTATCGACATACAAGATGTACCCGAAGATATATAACCTTGGAAGCTTCTTCTCTAAGCAACAAATAGATTATTTAAAACTTACTAAAACATGAGAAAGTTATTTGTTTTAATCGCAATGATAGGGTTTGCTGTGAATTTTACAGCATCCGCACAAGATGAACCTCAGCAACGTGGTAAAGAAAAAATAAAGGCAGCTCGTTTGGGACTCATCACAAACCGTTTGAATCTTACAGAAGAACAAGCAAAATCATTCTGGCCGATTTTTAATGACTACGATTCCAAAAGAACTGAAATCCGTAAAAGCGTTCGTCAAATAACAGCCGAAAGCCGTAGTTTGACTACAAGTGACGACAAAATCGCCGCAAATTTGAAAGAAATCTTAAACCTCAAACAAAAGGAAGTAGATTTAGAAAAAGAATATCAGGCAAAATTTTTAAAAGTATTGAATGTTCGTCAGGTTTCTGAATTATACAAAACTGAGCAACTTTTCAATCAAATGTTAATGAAACGATTGAGAGGTGGCGAAGGTGATGCTCGTGAACATGGTGACAGGGGCGGAAAACGTGGAGACCAGTTTGAGAAGAAGCATTAATAGGCATTCCATTCAGCTCTTGACATTCTGTAACGGTGGTTAATGGGTTCTTTAAGTCTATTTTTGTCTAAGCTTTCAGCCCATATCCTATTCTGCAAGATTTCTTTAGCGATTAATTAGTATTCAAATATTCATTAAAAAGGCGCTCGAAAAGCTATTTTCGAACGCCTTTTTTGCTTATATACTCAGCTATCTTTAATACTCAAAAGTAGTTATGTGCTAAAATAAAAATTAACTATTGAGGTTTGGGCTTTCATAAAAATTTTTAGGCCTAGAATCTACCATCTCTTAACAAGCATCTGAAATCTCAGGGTACGTTTATGGCATCTATGCCTTGGCACTGTTATCTATATAAGCACGGGAAAATAAGCAAGTATAAAAAGTGATACAATAGTAGAATAGATACCTATAATTAAAGCCAACTAATGCTTTTTTTAGCTAAACAACATTTTATACATGACAAAACCATTATTTATAGTTTACAAATAGTAATTAGCAAAACCTGCGTATAGATTGTAGAAAATTCTCTACTTTTTTGTAGAAATATACACACAGTTTACTTTTTCAAAATCTTTAAAAAATTTCTTAAAAAACTATGAATCAATCTTTTAGCTCATAGATAAAAAAGTGGCATAATTTTGACCTAACTGGCTTTATAATCCTTACTTTTTATAAAATTATTTTTTTGAGCTTACGACTTTTAGCAATAGGCATTCGGCAAAAAATTAACTATTGTTACTGAAAAACAATTTAACACACTTTGCCTTGTGCCTGTTGCCTAGAATTCATAATGTAAATCTAATTCTGCCCTACTAGTTTCGACGCTCTTTTTCAAGGTTAAAAAATACATCCTACTATCCAGCTATCGCTGCTACGAAGCTGAGGGAGGTGGTATCTCCCTAAATTTTCTTAATAAACAGACCTCTCTCAATAGTCTAATAGAATCATGTTGAAAATTTATTAGAGGAAAGGCAGACTATTTTAGGCAAGGATAAAAGGACAACTCTTCGCTCAAAACTCATCACTCATACTTATGTCCTAGTTAATGGCGAACTCAATCGAAGCAAACGATAGGGGTTTCTCAATAAATTTATCAACCCCAAGACTAAAGGCTAATTCCTTAATTTTTCCCAAAGCGGTAATCATCACAATTTGTGTTTGAGGCGACATCTGCTTGATATCGTTTATTGAATCAATGCCATGACCATCTGGAAGATTATTATCCAAAAAAACCCATTTTGGACTCAAATTCTCCAATTTAGAAAGCCCCTCTCTTAATGAGTGCGCCTGAAAGGTTTCAATTCCCTTTTTATGTAAAAAGAGTTTGATGAGTAAACAAGTATCTACTTCATCATCCACAATCAGCGCGTAGGGCTTCAAATTACCTGAGTTTTCTGACTGTAAAACTTTGGGGGTTGTCAACATGCAAAAGCAATAAGGTTATATTAAACAAGTAATAGCGCAAAATTAGTTTTATGCACTGGGCTTTGGGCTTTAAGCTGCAAATGGTTTCTATATTTTAAGAAAAACCTGTATTTAGCATACAGCCAAATGCCTATCGCCAATGAAATCAATCCTATACTTATCTGTTATTGATATTGAGTTATTCTCCTACACAATCTTCAAACACGAAGATAAATCAAATAATCCTTTTAATACAATAGGAAAAAATCATGCCAGCAAAACGCTTAACCGCTTACTCAAATTTTAAGGCAATTTTAAGTTAGTATTCGTAACATTTGAGATATTGCCAACGTTTCTAAAATAGAAAGTGTAATACTTTAAAGATAGACTTTTTATCAAGAGTAATTTCTTAGCGCTATCAGTTCAAAAAAGTTTCTCAATTTAATTCCTTTGTACCATGACAAAAAACACAAAAATCGCATTAAGTTTGTTCGCAGCAGCAGCAGCTGGAGCAGTGATTGGAATGCTTTTAGCACCAGAAAAAGGTAAAGATCTCAGAAAAAAAATTAAGGACGGTACAGGCAATTTGACCGACGATTTGCTATCTACTATTAAATCTGGAAAAGCTAAAATCCAAGAAGTTACCAATAAAGCATAAATATAGTATTTCGGCACTGTCTTATCCTTACTCAAGATTTCATAGATGAGTCATCTCGAATATTGATACTTGAATGATTCTTTCAATTTTATTAAAAAAGCGGTCGAAAAAAGAATTTTCGACCGCTTTTTTACTGCGACAATGTTTGATAAGACACATTTTGAGGCACAAGGCGAGCAGTGTCCCGTGTTTTAATACAAATTTTAAAAGAATCATTGAATTGCAAATTGCTAAATTCGTGATGACTCGTATTTATTGGGGTAACGAAGCCGTTACAAACCAAAATTGCTGTAAATTTTTAATTATTTCTAATAATCCTTCAAACGAAGAAGGTTTTGTAATAAAGCTATTGGCGCCCAACTCATAGCAAGTACGAATATCGCTTGGGGCATTTGAAGTACTCAATACAACTATTGGAATAGACTTAAAATTGCTATTAGCACGCATTTCTTGGATAATTTCTCTCCCGTCTTTTTTGGGCATATTCAAGTCCAATAAAATCAGAGAAGGCTGTTTGTACAAATTTGTATCCGAAAAAGCGTTCTCGTTATTCAAATATTGCATAAGCTCTAATCCATCCTGCACAAAAGACAATGGAATAGAAGAACCGCACTCCTCGAATGCTGCTTTAATCAAAAATCTATCATCTTCATCATCATCGGCGATTAAGATTGGTAATTGTTTCATTCTTCGTTGCGGTTATTTGGCAAATATATCGTAAACGTAGCACCATGATTAGCCACAGATTCTGCTCTGATATATCCATTATGATTTGTTACGACGCGTTTGCAAACTGCCAAACCTATTCCTGTACCTTCAAACTGGCTTTTGGCGTGTAAGCGTTGAAAAATCATAAAGATTTTATCGGCATATTCTTGCTCGAAACCAATTCCGTTGTCGGAAATGGCTATTTCATGGTAGGTTAAAAATGGTTTTACTTCTGGAATATTAAAAACCTTACTTCCCAACAATAGTCGATAGCGAATAGTAATATGAGGGGCAATTCCATTTTTACTAAACTTAAGCGCATTGCTGATTAGATTCAAAAAAAGCTGATGTAATTGAAAATTCACCCCTGAAATAGTAGGCAAATGATCATACTCTATAATGGCATTTTTCTCGATTGTTAACATTGATAAATCTTTCAACACTTCGGCAAGAAGGGCATCTAAAGACACCGATTCTACATTTTGTGTATTTTTATTTACTAATCGCGAAAATGCCAACAAATCATTAATCAAGTTTTGTAAACGTTCAGAACTTTTAGCGATTTTTTGTAAGGTAGATTTACCATCTTCATTCAAAACCGCCCTTTGGCGAATCAGAAGCATATCACTAAATGCTCTAATCTTGCGAAGGGGTTCTTGCATATCATGCGATGCCACGTAAGCAAACTGCTCTAGCTCAGAATTTGAACGTTTTAGTTCTTCTATCTTCTTCTCCAGCTCGTCCTGAAAAGTAATCCTCTTTCGTAGTTCAGAAAAAATCAAACCAAAACTTACCAATAGCAAAATCACAGTAAAAAGGGCAAATAAAAACATTTTACGGCTCATCTCATTGTCCGTTTGGTCTTTCTGCATACCACGCACAGAGAGAAGTTGCCTTTGATAATTTTGAAAACTACTCAAATCTCTAAGCATCAACGAAGCCTGATTCTGACTTTTTGCAATGGCATCCCAATCATATTGCTGGTTGATACGAACAGAACGAATACTGTTGTTTAAAAATGTGATATGTTTTCGAAAACCTCTTTTAAAGGACTCTAAACGCTGCAATTGGCTATCATTTTCTTGAACTTTTTTTTGTAAAGAAAAAAGTAATCGACCGATTTGCTCTTTACTGGCAAAAATCAAATTCAGATATTGCATTTCTTGGGTTAATACATAGCCTTTGTGCGAATTTTCCAATTCTTTTAAGGTAGCACCCAGTTGTTCGGCCTCGTGTTGTATGATATGCATTCGTTCTACCGACTTTGCATATTCGAGAGATTCACGTACCTCGTGATAGGCCGAAAAAGAAAGCATACCCAACAGCACGATACTTCCCGCAAATAATATGACAACGTTTCGGAGAGAGTTATACATGAATCCAGTAATGTGGTAAGTTTTCTACAGAATGTAGAGAATTCTCTATAATAACAAATTAGTACTGATACAAACTTACAGGCTTTCGTAGATTTTTCATCAATAAATCAGTCTTTTTTTACCGTTTACTGCTAACTACCTGATATTCGTCGTAATTTTAAGATTTTTTTATTTTTATCCAAAAAACAGTGCTTTATTTGAATTACTATTTTACACACTAATACTTAACCTATGAAAACATGCTAAACCTAACACAAAATACAAAACAACAGCTTAAAATTTCGTCAAAACAGATTCAGTGGCTTAATTTTCTTCAATACTCTACACTCGAACTAGAAGCCAAAATAGAGGAAGCCATTGCCGAAAACCCACTGCTCGAATTAGATGACTCAAACACCTCCGATTCGGAGGAGCTTGCTCCCTACGACGATAATTCTCCATCAGACTTTCCCAATTATAAAGATTGGGACGAAATTGAGGATGAACCTTCAACCTTTTACCAGCATCCGACATCGGGTAGCGCGCATTCGTTGGAATATCTCCAACTAAAAAATGATGGTTCGGTTTTGGATGATTTACTCGAACAAATTAGTCATCTTCATTTATCCGACAAACAAGCGGAAATTTGTCGATATATTTTACATTCATTAGACGAATATGGCTTTTTGCCTTACGAACCCGAGGATTTGGCTGACGACATATCTTTTTCTCAAAATTCTTTTGTCGAAGAATCAGAGGTAAAAGAGGCAATCGCTGTTGTACAACAATTGGAGCCTCAAGGCTTAGCAAGCAAAAACCTTGCCTCATATTTATTTTTCCAACTTAAAAATGATTTTTCTTCACTTGCCGAAAAATCAAAAATGCTAATCTCAAATTATTTTCAAGATTTTGTCAATAAACAATATGATAAATTACAACGTGAGCTTGCTTTGAGTGAGGATGAATTAGGGTCTATTCAGAAGTTGATCGTGTCTCTCAATGTACATCCACTTCACAATAAGTCGCTTTCATTTTCAGGTAACGTCTACACCACGCCCGACTATATTATTTATCAAGGAATGAATCAGATGGAGGCTAGTTTAAATTCGAGTTTTATAGCAAAAATTAAAATTAATCAACCCGTTGTGAAACAACTTCAAAATGAAGTATCCACCAGTTCATCAACTTTTATAAAGCAGAAAATTTCCCAAGCAGAGTGGTTGATTGAGGCACTTGAGCAACGCGAAAAAACAATGCAGAAGACTATTAAGGCGATTCTAAAACTTCAGAAAGAATATTTTTGCTCGGGCGATTTACATCTTCTAAAACCAATGATTCTAAAAGATGTAGCAACGATTATTGATATGGATATCGCCACAGTTTCGAGGGTAACAAGTGGCAAATACGCCCAAACGCCATTTGGACTTATCCATCTTAAAGATTTGTTTTCTGAAGCTACGCAGAAGGATGATGGTATGTGGGTTTCAAATAAATCAATTCAACAAGAAATCAGAGAGATTGTTGAGCGAGAAAACACAAAAATACCCTTGAGCGATTCACAAATAACAGTTTTATTAAAACAAAAAGGCATATCTACCGCTAGGCGTACTGTAGCAAAATACCGAGAGCAACTCGGTATTTTACCCGCTCAATTAAGAAAGGTTTTGTATTGAAGGCGGTAGGCAGTAGGCGGTCGGAAGTCAGCAGTCGGCAAAAATAAATCTATTTTACTACCATACAATTTAATACGCTTTGCCTATTGCACTTTTCCTCTTACCTGTTGCCTGTTGCCTATTGCCTGTTGCCTATTGCCTGTTGCCTGTTGCCTATTGCACTTTTCCTCTTGCCTTGTGCCTGTTGCCTGTTGCCTGTTCCCTAAAACCAAAAACTTCAATCCATAATCATTTTTGTAATACCTCTTTATAGCTCAGCAGTTGAATTCCTTTTTTCGCGATAGCCTCACGAACCTCCTCACTGCAAAACATGGTAGTTACATCCTGACGACCCTCGGCTACATCTTCATAACCAATGTGCGAAATAGCCCGTAATTCATGATTATCGAGCCCAGGATGCTCTACGAATACATAGGTTTTGCCATCTTCGAGTGTATCAAACATGTCGATAAATGCCTTTACTTTTTGCTGGGTATTCAAGCCTCTAGCATCGAAACCAGTATAGTTTATTTTGTAATCCTGAGTACCGTCGGTGTCTACCATGGGTAAATTATACTGCTTGGCAACTCGCTTGGCCATTGCTTTTACTTCAGGTGCAAACCCCAAACTAAACATGTGTCCTGAAACATGACTCAATCTCGGGATATACTTCAAAGCCATTTTGATCTGAGCGTGAAGCTCTTTTTCTATATCTTCTACTTTCCAATCTTGGTCCATTACCGCTTGTTTGGGGTAATTTTTGTTATGAAAAAGCATGGGATAAAAATAACCATCGGCATTTTTGAGACTTGGACAATCGGTTAGCGGGCGCCATTTTAGATTATCCCATTCACTGGTAATAGCAAAGTGTAAACCGACATCGATATTTGGATTATCCTTCAACAATTTTACAGCTTCAGGAAACCACGGTGATGGCACAATAACCTCAATCGAAGTTTCGATACCATTACGATACGATTGAATCAAAGCATCGTTGCCAGAATGCGAATATCCCATATCATCGCCACGAATAATCAATTTGGGGGCATTAGAGCGAGAAACCGTTTGAATCCCTTTAAAGGGCGTTCTTTTTGTATTTATATTAAAAATATTCTGAAAATCAACCGATACTTTGTCGCCATCAAATTTACAAACAATGGTTTCGGTATGTGGACTTTCGATATAGCGCAAAGTAAGCATCAAGGTATTATTATCCTGCCAAGTATAGCTTCCTGCAATCTTAAAAGCTGGCAGGCCCGTGCGATTGGCCTTTGCTCCAGCCACCAAATAAGGACCACGTTTGGTAGTTTGGTCAAAAATCCATTTGCCTGAACCAAACTTTAAATCGTGCGCTACTGTGTCTGTTCCTAATTTTACGGCACATACGCCATTCTGAAAATCAAATTTGATGTTTTTAAAACTCACATCACCAGCAGTAATCGCAAAGGTTTTCCCCTGAATACTCGCCTGAATCGTGGAATTGGTTTGTTGCTGTGGAATGGGCAAACTGAGGTTCTGAATTGTATTTTTCAACTTTGAGAAAGCAGCTTTATTGGCAGGAACCTTTTGTGTTTTGAGTGCTGGTAAAAGGTATTCCCAAACCAAATTGATTTCAGCCTGCATGTCGGGTGCCTCCGCTGTGATAATTACAACGGCATCTTGTTCTGGCATGACGATAATAAATTGACCGTTGGCACCATCCCCTCTAAAGGCATTATTGCGACAGCGCCACATCTGGTAGCAATATCCCTGTAACCAATCGCTGGCGTCTTTTTTATCTTGAGGCGCCGATGGGTCTTGCATAATTTTCATGCTAGAGGCCTCTTCCACCCATGCTTTTGGCAAAAGCTGTTTACCATTCCAAACCCCTTTTTGCAAGAATAACTGCCCAAATTTAGCCATATCCTCTGTTTTGAGGCGCAAACCCCACCCCCCCACATTGATACCTTGTGGGTCTATCTCCCAATCAATCCCCTCTATGCCCAGCGGTTCGAACAAACGTGGCTTTAAATAGGCTAAAATCTGTTGACCTGTCACTTTCTGAACAATCGCCGAAAGCATGTAAGTTGCCGCCGAGTTATATAAAAACTTGGTACCTGGCTCGTCGACAATTTGAGTATTCAAAAATGCTTTAATCCAATTTTCATTCTTGCTCGCAATCTCAAATGTTGGGTCAGTTTTGTGCCCTACACTCATCGAAAGCAAATCTTTAACCTTTAATCGCTTTAAAAATTCAGAAGGTTGAGCGGGTGTTTCTTCTGGGAAAAATGAAATCACAGGGTCATTTACAGAAAGCTTTTTTTCACTTACTGCAAACCCCACGGCAGTCGCCGTAAAACTTTTACTAACCGAATACATGGTATGCTTCAAATCGGCGCGATAGGGAGCCCACCAAGCTTCAGAAATCACTTTGCCATGTCGCAACAGCATGAAGCTATGAAACTCATGTTTGCTACTGTTGGCGGCTTCGATGAATCTTGTAATAGCCTCGGAGGATACACCTTCGGCCTCGGGGGTACTTCGCGGTAAAGGGGAGCTGTTCTGAGCAAGCAGTAAATTGACGCTCAAAAGACTTAAAATTAGAACCTTTAAGCCTTTGGTTAATACACAGTTGAACATAGGATTTATGATTGGTATAATTGGGATAATAAAAAGTCTGAAGCTTTTAGCAAATTTATCAATTTACAAAAAAAAAGCCCTCTATTACTAGAGAGCTTTTCATTATTCTTAGACAATTTATAAAATAAACTGGCTCAAGTCACGATTTTTTACTAATCCACCCAAACGTTCTTTGACAAGTTCTTTTGTTACCACAACCTTCGCATGAGGGGTAATAACGTCAGGAATATCAAACATCAAATCGTTGAGTAAATGCGACATTACGGTTTGTAAACGACGAGCACCAATATTTTCGACCTCCGAGTTGACATTGTAGGCAATGCTTGCTATTTCTTGAAGGGCATCGTCATTAAAAGATAATTCTACATTTTCAGAAGAAAGTAATGCTTCGTATTGTTTTGTTAAGGCTCCTTTTGGCTCTTTCAATATTCTGTAAAAGTCCTCCTCTTTTAGGCTTTGTAGCTCTACACGAATCGGGAAACGACCCTGTAACTCAGGAATCAAATCACTAGGCTTGGATACATGGAAAGCCCCTGCTGCGATAAACAAGACATGATCTGTATTGATTACGCCATATTTGGTATTAACCGTAGACCCCTCAACAATGGGCAATAAATCACGCTGAACACCCTCACGACTCACATCGGGGCCGCCACCACCACTACGATTGGAAGCGATTTTATCTATTTCATCAATAAAAATAATCCCTAAGTTTTCAGCCTTACGAATGGCCTCCTCCTTTACCTCGTCCATGTCTATTAATTTTGAAGATTCCTCCTCCATCAAAATTTTGCGTGCTTCGGCAATCGTAAGTTTTCTTTTCTTCTGTTTTTTAGGAATCATCCCTCCTATCATTTCTTGGATATTCATCATCGACATTTCATCGATGGGGCCACCCATCACACCAATGTTTGGAGAATTAGAAGCTTTCACATCAATTTCTATCTTACGGTGCTCCAACTCTCCACGACGTAACTTTTCGCGGAACAACTCCCTCGTTTTATGATTCAATTCTTCATCCGAAACGGGCATAGCATCAGGATTGGCAGCTGCCTCAGCTTTGGCTTTTTTAGAGAGCTTGGGCATTGCTGGCACAAGCGCTTCCAATATAATCTCTTCAACGGCCTCGTTTGCTTTATCTTTTACGGCCTCTTTTTTGGCAAGCTGCACCAAATGAACCGACGATTCGACCAAATCACGAACCATCGATTCGACATCACGACCCACATACCCAACCTCGGTAAACTTGGAAGCCTCCACTTTTGTAAAAGGCGCATCAGCTAATTTGGCCAAACGGCGAGCAATTTCGGTTTTACCAACACCCGTTGACCCAATCATCAAAATATTATTAGGTGTAATTTCTTTCTGAATTTCAGCAGGGGTATTCATTCTTCTCCAACGGTTACGCAAGGCAATCGCAACATTCTTCTTTGCATCGTGCTGTCCAATAATATGTTTGTCGAGCTCTTCTACAATCTGCTTTGGAGTTAATACATCTAAGTTTGTCATATTCATATTTTCAAGTGAGGGAATTACCTTAGTAAGTTTAAAACAAACTCGGGTAATTCTAAGGTTTTCGTTAGGGAAATTAGTTAACGTATTTTTGGAGTAAATTTATTGAATTCTTTGGGTGCAATCACAAGATTTTCCAAAGAGAAATATCATTTTAGTATTTTCTTTAAATCTAAAATTAAACCGAAACTATTGGCCGACGCACTAGCATGATAACCAGAATAGCTATAGGACAGTTCAAGATATTTAGTCTTGAAACGTAAACCAACCGAAAAGCCACCAAAATTTGAACCTCTTGTCAAACTTAATTCCCTATTTCGAAGATGGTTATAGCCTACAAGCGCTTGGAGATTTTTACTAACCAACAATTCAACCCCAAACACCAAATGCCTCGCTAGCTGGTCTACAACTCCTGCTTTTTGGCTTACAACATTACCATTCAGGTCGGTAACTACCACATTTGGGTTGGTAAAGGCTATGTCGTACTTATAAAGATGATGCGCCATCAACGAAAATTTAGCTGGCATATTGATAGGCTTGAAGTGTAGCCCCATTTGTACATCTAAAGGTACTTGACTATCGCTAGTGGGAGAGTAATCATTGAGCACAAAACCGAAATTTTTAACAACTAAAGAGTACGAAAGTTCTTGATTGGGATGGATAAAAATGGCGCCAAAATCTGCCAATAATGCTGTAGAGTTATACTGCTCGATGGTAGAACCCACTAGTTTAAGACTTGCTCCAAAGCGAATATTGCCTTGTTGTTGTGAGGTACCAAAACTAAGCGCAAAATCGTTGGCCTTAAACTGTCCTTGTGGATTGCCCAGTGGGTCGGTTGTAGTAAAGTCACCATAGTCCAAATACTGTACACCTATTCCCCAGTTTCGTCCAAAAGCAGCAAAATTACCCGTAGCTGAAAGTAGCTTGGCCTGCTGAAAATAAGGCATAAAATTGAGTGCCACCTTACCTTTTTGAGAAGAATCCACAAGTGCAGGATTTTGAAAAAAGCCATTGACATCCTTCAGGTTATTCTGAATACCACCCAAAGCCGCAACAGTAGGTGCTGTAGGTATTTTCAAAAAACTGTAGGCTTGAGTGTCATTACTTTGGGCAAAAACAGCTATCCTTAATCCTAACAGTGATACGATTAAGGTTATCTTCGAAATTATTTGTAACATATACCCTCTAAACACAACAAAGCTATTTTTTATTGTTATGACAAAACGATGAAGTCAACCTTTAAAATCCTCTTTCTATCGCTTACAAAACACAAAGATAGGATTTCTCGATATATGTAAGTACGAGTCTGAATTTTGAGTAAGGACTTATCAGTTCATACAGCGTTTTTAAAATCTTACTCTACTTTGATACTTGAGTAAAAAAAAAGCTTCAAATACTATACAGCCACGTCCTATTTTGTTGAGTATTCTACTGATTATTAGTACTGTTTTATTACACGGATATACCAATAACGAATACCCTCCTATTGCTTTTCTCAAAATAATTAAAAAATAAAACTTCAAAAAATACTATTTTAAATAAACTATACCAATTTTACACGTTATCTAGTTTCTGCCGTTTATATTTGACCCAAATACAAAACAAATACCATAGGAATACCATGAAGGTAAAGACAAACCAAGAGAAATTTGAAATTTTAGAGCAAAAAAACGCTGAGGCTCTTTTAGGAGGTGGCGAAAAACGAATCGAAGCTCAACATAAAAAAGGCAAACTAACAGCACGTGAACGCATTGCTCTCCTGCTAGATGAAGGTTCTTTTGAGGAAATTGGCAAATTTGTCATGCATCGTTGTAAGGACTTTGGTCTGGATAATGAGTATTATCTAGGCGATGGTGTAGTCACAGGATATGGTACGGTCAGTGGACGTTTGGTGTATGTATTTGCGCAAGATTTTACTGTTTTTGGTGGCGCATTATCCGAAACATTTGCCGAAAAAATATGCAAAATCATGGATTTAGCCATGAAAAATGGGGCACCATTGATTGGACTTAATGACTCTGGCGGAGCTCGTATTCAAGAAGGTGTAACATCTTTGGCTGGCTATGCCGACATTTTTTACCGCAATACGCTTGCTTCAGGTGTCATTCCTCAAATTTCGGCTATTATGGGTCCTTGCGCTGGGGGTGCAGTGTATTCGCCTGCTATCACAGACTTTATCATGATGGTCGAAAATACCTCTTATATGTTTGTGACAGGGCCAAACGTGGTCAAAACAGTTACACACGAAGTAGTTACTTCAGAAGAACTAGGAGGCGCATCGACTCATTCAACAAAATCGGGAGTGACGCATTTTTCTTGCTCTAATGAAGTAAGCTGTATCAACGATATCAAGCGTTTGCTTTCTTACATTCCTCAAAATTGTGAAGAAACCGCTCCTTCCCTAGCCTACGAATCGGCCAATGAAATCAGGAAAGAATTAGATAAAATTATTCCTGAAAATCCTAATCAACCTTATGATATGAAGGAAGTTATCGACCATATTGTTGATAGCGACTCTTTCTTTGAGGTACACAAAAACTACGCTGAAAATATCGTTGTTGGTTTTGCAAGAATTGCTGGCCGTAGCATTGGGATTGTTGCCAATCAACCAGCAGTAATGGCAGGAGTACTAGATATTCAGGCCAGTATGAAGGCCGCCCGTTTTGTACGTTTTTGTGATTGTTTTAATATTCCTTTATTGGTACTCGAAGATGTGCCAGGTTTTATGCCAGGTACCAATCAAGAATGGGGTGGTATTATCAATCATGGTGCAAAATTACTTTATGCTTTTTGTGAGGCTACTGTGCCCCGTATTACGGTTATTACCCGCAAAGCCTATGGAGGAGCTTATGATGTAATGAACTCAAAGCATATTGGTGCCGACATGAATTTTGCGTGGCCAACTGCCGAAATCGCCGTAATGGGCGCTAAAGGTGCTGCCGAAATTATCTTTAAAAAAGAAATTGCGGAGGCCGAAAATCCAGAAGAAAAACTACAAGAAAAAGTAGACGAATACACAGAAAAATTTGCAAACCCTTATCGTGCTGCACATCGTGGCTATATCGACGAAGTGATTTTACCATCGGATACTCGTCAAAAATTGATTCGTTCTTTCAAGATGTTGGAAAATAAAGTAGCGAACCTTCCACGCAAAAAGCACGGAAATATCCCCTTATAATCAGCATTGATAGCAATATTTTACATTTAGAACCCCAAGGGCTTTTAAAACCTTTGGGGTTTTGTATTTTTGTAAAAACGATATTGTATGGACAGCAATCATTTGACATATTTCAAAATCGAAAATTTCAAAAGATTTGATTCTTTTGAAATAAGCAACATTGGTCAATTCAACCTTTTGGTTGGAGACAACAATGTAGGGAAAACAAGTGTGTTGGAAGCTTTGTTGTTTGATGAAGAGATATATGAATGGGTGGTCAAGCTATATAATTCTTTCATTTTGAGAAAGCTTTTCCCGACGATTGGTTACAAAATATCGGATATAGTTTCATTGATAAATCAAAAAGAAACCTGGCAGTCAATTCTCACCCAAAAGGACATTTCTCTATCTTTCACTACTCAATTCATTGGAGAAGAATCAACTAGTTTTATAAAAATCATTCCTAAAATGCTAGCTGAATTAACTCCTGATGAATTCAACAGTATTAAGGGACAAATAAATGATAATGAGACCAATACTTTTCTGGAAATAGACAGAAACAGTTCTAAAGAGTTAGTTTCACTTAATAAATATTATCTTTCTCAAGCAAAAAAAACATTCAATCTTTTAGCAAATAATACAGGATTTAGTTCACAGCTCGTTAAAAAATATGCCCAAAATATCAATCCATATAAATCAGTAAGAAAGCAGTTTGATTCTATTATTTCACATCTAATAACTAACCTCGAGGAAACCCGAATTCATAATTATTTGGGCGAAGACACTATAGGAGTAGTACTATCTAATGAAAATACGGTCTACCCTATTACTAGATTTGGTGATGGTGTAGTGAAACTTAGCCGAATAATCATTGGGATTTTGAGTTGTGGAAGTGATAAAAGAATTATGATTGATGAAATAGAAAATGGTATTCATTTTTCAAGATTAACCACTTTTTGGAAAGATATAATTCTACTTTGTAGGAATCAGGGTATCCAACTCTTCGCTACTACACATAGCTTTGAATGTCAAAAATATTTTGTGGAAGCATTAATAGAACTAGGGGAAGAATATCAAAAAGACGCGAGAAACATAAGCTTGGTAGAAAATTCATCAGGTGAAGTAAAATCAGTGACATTTGACTTTGAAGGCTTTGAATTCGCACTAAATATTGGAGCAAATACAAGATAATAAAGTTTATGAAAAAACAGTTTTTTGTAGAGGGTGATGCCGATGCAAAGTTTCTACACGATTTAATTTTTTACTGGTATGGTATAAATACCAGCATAGGAAAACAAGGCAACGAAAACTCAGATATCCTTATCATAGGCGGCAAAGAGAATCTTTTAAAACTATGGGGAACTATACAACGAAATAGTATCTTAGATATTTATAGTATCATCATTTTCGATGCAGATATTTTTGTAGAAGAATCCCTAAAACTTGAAAGCTTTAAAAAGCAATATCCATTTCAGTTTTTCCTATTACCAGATCACCACAAGAATGGAGATTTGGAGAGCCTTCTGATACAACTCATACATCCCAATCACCAGATCATACTGGATTGTTGGGATACTTACGAGACTTGCTTGTCAAGCAATAACCAATATACGCTCCCCGCTCGCAAAACCAGAATTTATGCCTATATGGAAGCATTGGTTGGGAGTTCGGGGAAAGAAAAAGAAAAAATAAAAGAAGCCAAACGAGACTATTTGAATTCTTTTCATTGGAATCTTGATGCAGAAATATTAAAGCCTTTAAAAACATTTTTAGATAATTATTTTATAGTTTAAGTTATGACAGAACAATCAAAAACCTTCCTCTACGAATATTTGAATAACGCCTCGCCAACTGGCTTTGAAGCGTCTGGTCAACAAATTTGGTTAGATTACCTAAAACCTTATATCGACGAAACCATCATTGATGTCTATGGTACTGCTGTTGGTGTAATTAACCCCGGACAGCCTTACAAAGTAGTGATTGAAGCACATGCCGATGAGATTTCTTGGTTTGTCAACTATATCGACGACAATGGCTATATTTTCGTTCGTCGCAATGGCGGTTCAGATGCTGTAATTGCTCCCTCGATGCGTTGTAATTTACATACCAAAAAAGGTATTGTGAAAGGTGTATTTGGCTACCCTGCTATCCATGTACGTGACTTAGGAAAAGACAAAGCCCCAACAGTCAACGACATTTTTATCGACCTTGGCGCTGCCAATAAAAAAGAGGTAGAAGAAATGGGCGTTCACGTAGGTACTGTAGTTACTTTTGAGGACGGACTTACTGAGCTCAATGACCGTTTTTATGTAGGTCGTGCCCTCGACAACCGTGTGGGTGGTTTTATGATTGCAGAGGTTGCTCGTCTTTTAAAGGAAAATAACATTCAACTACCTTATACTTTGTATGTGGTAAATGCTGTGCAAGAAGAAATTGGTCTGCGTGGTGCCGAAATGATTGTTCGCCGTTTGAAACCAGACGTGGCTATCGTAACCGACGTAACTCACGACACTCAGTCGCCTATGTACAACAAAAAAGAACAAGGTGACTTAAAATGTGGCAAGGGTCCTGTGATTTGCTACGGTCCTGCCGTGCAAAACAACCTTCGTGATTTCATTATCGATGTGGCCACCGAAAATGATATTGCTATTCAACGCCAAGCCGTGTCACGTTCTACAGGTACAGATACTGATTCGTTTGCTTATGCTACCGAAGGCGTTGCTTCAGCCTTGATTTCGCTACCATTAAAATACATGCATACAACAGTAGAAACCGTACACAAAGACGATGTTCAGGCTGTTATCAACTTGATTTATGAATCACTCTTGGCATTGAAAGGTAATGAGGATTGGCGTTATATCAAATAGTAAATTCCTTGAAAGATTTCAGATTTTGACATCAGATGGCTAAAATTGTCTTGGATAATTCTGAAACTATTTCACCAAGTATAGTAACTTTACCCAGTAAATGATATTCTTTATTTACTGGGTATTTATTTTGACAATATCTCTATCCAACAATCAAGTAGATATTTTTTGTACTTCCTTTTTAGGGAAAAAATCAAAAATCAGCTAACTTCAATCTTCAAGTAATGTCACTTTTCCGTCATGGTGAATTACTTTTGTCTGGTATATTTCATTTGTATCATAAAATAAGGATACCTTCCTTTTTGGCCTAAATAATCGTTTTATAAATCAGTAGATAAAGTTGGCTTTTGGCCATGGTCTTTGTGTTTTAGGCTGTAGGCAATAGGCAAAAACATGTCTCATGTTTCTAAAAAACAATTTTGCACGCTTTTCCTTTAGCACAAAACTTAAATCTAATTTTGTACGATTACTTTCTAACCACAACAATCATACGTTACTAGTAACTTAAACAAACTAAAGAATGCAAAAAATTCTTGTAATAGACGACGACACAGACATCTGCATGCTGTTGCGTCGCTTTCTTACAAAAAATGGCTATGAGGTAGCAATTTCAAAAAGTGGTAACGGTGGGCTTGTTTTACTCGATGAGTTTCATCCCGACTTAGTCATGACCGATTTCCGATTGGGAGATATGACAGGGGCAACTATTTTACAGAAAATACAAGAGAAAAAACCTCAACTTCCTGTATTAATCATAACAGGATATTCGGATATTAAAACAGCCGTAAATGTTATGAAAATGGGAGCTATTGACTACATCACCAAACCGCTATTTCCTGATGAAATATTGGTTACTATTCAAAATGCTTTACAGAAAACTACCCAAACAACAAGTACCTTACCAACTAAATCAAAGGCAACTAACGCTAAAAAAAGCCTAATCCAAAAAGACCATATTGCCGGCTCGGGACAAGAATCAAAGAACCTTTTCAGACAATTAGACCTTGTGGCACCCACCAACTACAGTGTTATCATCTACGGAGAGAGCGGTTCGGGAAAAGAATCTATTGCCCAAGAAATCCATGCTCGTAGTAAGCGCGCTGGTGGTCCTTTTGTGGCTATGGATTGTGGGGCAATTTCTAAGGAACTAGCAGCAAGCGAGTTATTTGGCCACGAAAAAGGCTCATTTACTGGGGCTATTAATCAGAAGATTGGGCACTTCGAGATGGCTAATGGTGGTACGCTTTTTCTTGACGAAGTAGCAAATTTGCCTTACGATGTTCAGGTATCGCTCTTGCGTGTGGTACAAGAAAGAACCCTACGAAGAATTGGCGGCACCAAAGAAATTTCGGTAGATGTACGAATTATCGTGGCCTCGAACGAGAGGCTTTTAGAAGCAAGTAGAAAAGGAAAATTTAGAGAGGATTTGTACCATCGCTTCAATGAATTTAGTATAGAAGTACCTCCGCTCCGTCAGCGCAAATCAGATATTATGGAGTTTGCTCATTTTTTCTTGGCAAAAACCAATGAAGAATTAGACAAAAATATCGAAAAATTTGCTCCCGAAGTTGAGGAAGTCTTTAAGTCTTATGGATGGCCGGGCAATCTTCGCGAAATGAGAAATGTAATCAAAAGAGCAACTTTACTTTCAGAAAAGGATTTTATAGAGGCCAAAAGTCTTCCATTTGAATTAATTAATCATAACAAATTATTAGTGTTTGAAAACCCTCCAGAATTAGGCGCATCGTCGAGTAATTTTTCTGAGTCATCTCAGAATCTTAATCTAAAATCTGTTGCATCAGATGCCGAATTTGAAACAATTTTACAAGTCCTCAAACAAGTAAACTATAACAAAACCAAAGCAGCTAAGTTGTTAGGCATAGACCGAAAAACCCTTTACAACAAAATGAGTAATTACAATATTTAGTAGTTTTTTTATGGTTTTAAATACCCATTTATAGATACCAGCAACTTAAGTAGGAAAACGTTATTAGTTAAAAGTACAGGGTTATCAGAAGATATTCATAATCAAAAAGTTATAGTCAAATTTTGCCTTAGATATACTATTAATTTGATCTTTGCTACTTATTAAGTATTGCTGCAAAATTAGAGTTAATTGATGTGATTTAGGGAACAGGCACAAGGCAAAGAGTGTTAATATGTTTTTTAGTAACAATGAATATATTTTTGCCGATTGCCCAGAGCTAAAAGCCCTAAGCTTTCAGGTATCGGCTTTCGGCGGTGGGCTATGGGAAAAATGAATGTCCGTGGTCGTTAAAACATTTTAACACTCTGTGCCTGTTGCCTTGTCCCTAAAACACAAAACTTAAATATAATTCTGCACGATTACTTAATGCCGAATATAATTTTCTATCGAACTTTCCAAAAGTTTTGTGATTTGACAAAAACCAATCGATTGCCAACTGGTTTAATCTTAGAATACAAACCTTAACAAAAAGCCCAAATGCCTTTATATCAAAGAGATAATATACCCTTAGATAAATTTATTCAACTCATACCCGACTTGGTATATATACAGGAATTTCCTTCAAAAAAAATCACCTTTATCAATCGGAAGTTTTCGGTCATATTAGGATATGATAAGGAAGATTTGATTCGAAATGATTTTTCCATCGACTTCGCCATGAGTCAGCAAGAATTGGATAGATGGGCTTTAAGAATTGAAGATCTTCATAAAATAATAAATACTGGAGAAAGTATTGAATATAATATCGAACTAAAACACAAAAATGGCTCAAAACTAATATTGCGTCATCGAAGCATGGTTTTGCGAAGCCAAAATCCAGAATCACAATTTGAGATTTTACATATAGCCGAAGATATCACACAACTACAACAGCACAATAACCTAATTTTACAACAAAAAAATCAATTAAACGAAGCCGAGAAAATTTTCAAATATGGAAGCTGGGAATGGTATGTAGGCGCCGAGACTGTCCGTTGGTCTGATGGCCTTTTGGAAGTATTTGGGTATAATCCACACGATTTTGAAAGTAAAGATTTGACCTTTGGTTTTTACCAAAAGCATATACCCGAACACGAACGAGAATATACAAGTAGTATTTCGAATCAATCAGTCTCAGAGAAAAAAACCTATTATGAGTTTGAGCACTCAATTATCGATGCAAAAGGTGAATATAAATACTTAGCAATCAAAGGAAAATGTTATCTGGACGACAATGGCGAGGTCGTGAAAGTACTGGGTACCTCTGCGGATATCACTCAAATTAAAAATTATGAAGTGGCTCTTGAGGAAAAAATCAAAGAGTTGTTTAGGTCTAATCAGGACTTGGAGCAGTTTGCCTATATTGCCTCCCATGATTTACAAGAGCCTTTACGAAAAATTACCGCCTTTGCCAACAAACTAATCGAACGCTGTGCTGATGGACTCAGTGAAGAGGGACATTTTTTTATAGATAGAATTTTATCTTCGAGTGATAGAATGAAAAGTCTTATCGACAACCTACTGGCTTATTCGCGCATTTCAAGAAATAATTTACCGCTGCCCTCAACCGAGGTAAATCTTACTCAGATTATTCACAATGCCATTGGAGACTTGGAATTAGTCATTTCAAAAAAGAAGGCCAAAATTATTGTTGGAGATATGCCTACCATACAAGCATTTGCTTCGCAGATGCATCAGTTGTTTTTAAATTTGATTTCTAATGCGATTAAATTTGTCGACGAGAACACACCACCTCAAGTGAGTATTAGCGCCAATGTGGCCTCGGTAGAAGAAATTTTGAAATTAAAACTTGTTGAAAACAAATACTGGAAAATAAGTATATCAGACAATGGCATAGGTATCGAAGACGAATTTAAAGAACATATATTCACCATGTTTCATCGAATTCATGGTAACGCCGAATTTGAAGGGACAGGTCTTGGGTTGGCCATTTGTAAAAAAATAATTGAAAACCACTTCGGTGCTATTTTAGTAGAAAGTAACCAAAATCAAGGTACCACATTTACGCTATTTTTACCTTTTAAACCTTAATTACTTTATGTTAAATCGTACCAACATCAAACTTTTATTGGTAGATGACGACGACGACGATTACTTCCTTACTTGCGACTATATCAAACAAATTTCTGGACAATCTATTGGAGTAAGCTGGGCCAAATCCTTTTCGATGGCAATCAATTATCTGACAAAAGAGAAGTTTGATATTTGTTTTTTTGACTTTCGACTTGGTGCCAAAACTGGGCTTGATTTGTTGAGAGTGGTACAAGAACATCGTATCGCAACGCCCATGGTCATGCTTACAGGCAAAGGTCACAAAGAAATCGACGAGGAGGCTATGAAGCTCGGCGCAATGGATTATCTGATTAAGAGTGAGCTGGATGCCGAAAAAATCGAACGTTGTATCCGATATTCTCTCGAACGTGCCCAAACACTACAATCCTTACGAGAAAGTGAAGCCCAATACAAAAGTATTTTTGATAATATCCAACAAGCAATTGTACTGACGAGTCCCTCTGATGGAAGTTTTCTCTACTTCAACCCTGAAGTAAGCGTCTTAACGGGATATTCGTCTGAGGAGCTTCGAAATATGACTACTACTAGCCTTTTTGGTAGTACAAGTAGCAGGCAGCATTTTGCCTCCCAACTAGCACAATTTGGCCGTTTGGATAATTATGAAGCATGGTTAATTACCAAAACAGGAGAAAAAAAGCTTTGTCAAATCAATGCTTTCAAACGTACCGATAGTAATGGTTTTGAGTATTTTTTGGGAGTAGTTCGAGATATCACTAATTTAAGAAAAGCTGAAAAAGAACATGTAATTTCTGAAAAAGTTGCCGCAACTGGTAGGCTTATTCGAACACTGGCACATGAGGTTCGCAACCCTCTTACCAATATCAACTTATCGGTCGACCAATTGGCCTCTGAACTTCAGGAAGAGGACTTGTCTTTTTTTCTGGAAATCATTAAGAGAAATAGTAATCGCATAGGAGATTTAATCACTGAACTCCTAAACTCCTATCGTCCTGCAACGATTACACTCAATAGCTGCTCGGGCAATCAAGTAGTAGAAGAGAGTATCTTGCATGCCCTAGATCGAATAAATCTGAAAAATATCCAGCTTTCAAAAGATTTGTGTGAAGATATTCCTATCCAACTTGATGCAGAACAAATGAAAATTGCCTTGGTCAATATTATCATTAATGCGGTAGAGGCGATGGAGACGAGCAAAGGGGGACTTGATATACAAACTTTAATCAGGGATTCTCACTATTGTATCAAAATCAAAGACAATGGAATGGGTATGTCGTCCGAACAATTAGATAGGCTGTTTGAACCATATTTTACCTCAAAATCAAATGGATTTGGTTTGGGTTTGTCTGCAACCCTCAATATTATTCAATCGCACAAGGGCTATATCGAAGTAGAATCCACTTTGGGAGAAGGGAGTACATTTGTGGTATGTATACCGATATAAAAAAGAAAAAAGGTGGGAATTATCATTCCCACCTTTCTGAACTATACCTAACCACTATTATATTTAATTATTATAGTGAAATATTCATGCCAAACGTAATTTGGCGTATTTTAGCCGATTCAGTAGAGCATATTCCACACATAATTGTAGAAAATTTTCTACACAT
Organism: Flectobacillus sp.; assembly: GCF_049240685.1. Classification (NCBI taxonomy): domain Bacteria; kingdom Pseudomonadati; phylum Bacteroidota; class Cytophagia; order Cytophagales; family Flectobacillaceae; genus Flectobacillus; species Flectobacillus sp. Next base: position 12,243 of record NZ_JBMLSD010000459.1, on the reverse strand, counting down.
TCCCCAATTATTGAATAGTAATAGAATGAAGACGATAATCTTTGAGCACCTCTTCTTCTATACAATCGTCGGTTAGTATTACATCCAATTGGTCTAAAGTACACACCACATAACTTTCGGCAGTGTTTACTTTCGAGGCAGTTACCAGGGCTATAACCTTCTGCGAAATGTCTACCATTTTGCGCTTGACCTGATTTTCTCCCCAATCTTGTATCGTTACCCCAATATCATGATGAATACCGCAAACGCCCAAAATACAGATATCGGCCCTAATTTTTTGCAGCATTTCGATTACCTCTGCTCCGTAAGTATTTTGAGCATCCTTGAATATTTTTCCCCCTAAAAAAAATAATTGAATCGAGGAATGCTCACACAAAATTTGAGCAATTTGTAAACTATTTGTAAAAACAGTGGCCTTTAAATCTGGGGACATCATCCGAGCCACCTCCATATTGGTAGAGCCATTGTCCAATAAAATAACTTGTCCATCATAAAAATACGCTTGTGCTTTTCGTGCCAAAACCATCTTTTCTTCATGAGCCAAATTGATACGTTCTTTCAGCTTGTAAGGATGCGCAGCCTTAGGCACGGCCCCTCCGTGTACTTTTTTAAGAAGACCATTTTCGGCTAATTCATTCAAATCACGACGAATAGTATCGTCCGAAACATTCAGTATCTCGGAAAGCTCCATCGAAGAGACTCGCTGATTGGCCTCTAGCATTTTTAAGATTATTTGAAGGCGTTCTTCTCTTAACATCTATTCGTTTTATTTCGTTTTTATTCACAAATTTAACAAAAAACATTTTGATTTATACGTTTTTATTCGGAAAATTGCATAGTGAATAAAATCTAAATACGATGATTATTGAACATATTGCTATTTGGACGAATGACTTGGAAAAGATGAAATCCTTTTATATGTGCTATTTTGAAGCAAAATGTAATCACAAATATCATAATCCTACTAAGCAATTTGAGTCCTACTTTTTAAGCTTTGAGGCGGGTACAAGAATAGAGTTAATGAAAAAACCGCAAATTCCCGAAAGAGATAACCCCAAAACCGAAATGGTAGGTATAACTCATTTTGCTTTTAAGTTGGGCAATGAACAAAAAGTTGACGAACTCACCGAATTAATGAGACAAGAGGGTATACAAATTATTGGCGAACCTCGTCGTACAGGAGATGGCTATTATGAAAGTGTAGTTTTAGCTTGATTTATAGGCACAAGGCAATAGGCATAAGGGAACAGGCAACAGGCACAAGGCAAGGAGTGTTAAATTGTGTTTTATTTTGCTGAATGCACTAAGCTGTACGCCGTAAGCCCAAAGCTGTAAGCCGTAAGCCCAAAGCCGTAAGCCTATTGCCTCAAAACAAAACTTAAGTAAGTTGGCAAAATGTATTGAAGGCACAAGGCAAGGAGTGTTAAATTGTGTTTTATTTTGCTGAATGCACTAAGCTGTACGCCGTAAGCCCAAAGCTGTAAGCCGTAAGCTGTAAGCCGAAAGCCGTAAGCCTATTGCTTGAAAAACTTACCAATCCCAATCAATAATAATTGTTTACTTTATCTCCCTTTATTTTATGAAACGTATTGCAATCGACATGGATGATGTGTTGGCAGACACCACATCGGGTATTCTTCGCGAAACCAACCAACGTCTTGGAACCAATTTTACGAGAGAGGACATCAGTAATCCTGAGAAAGCCAAGGATTTTTATGCCCAGTATTATCCAATTCGTGATTTTCTTCACCAAAAAGGATTTTTTAGAGACTTACCTGTTTTTGAAAATGCAATTGAAACGGTAAAAAAGCTTCAAGCGCATTATGAAATCTTTATCGTATCGGCTGCCACTGAATTCCCTAACTCTTTAACCGAAAAATTAGAATGGTTGGAAGAACATTTTCCTTTCATCGGTTGGAAGCATACGGTATTCTGCGGACATAAATACATGATCAAAGCCGACTATTTGATTGATGATCACGAAAAAAACTTAGTCAAATTTGAAGGTACGGGTTTGTTGTATGATGCGCCACACAATTTTCATATCGAAGGTTATAAACGAGTATATTCTTGGAATGAAATAGGAACACTCCTACTTCCAGCAGAAGTTTAGTAAATTTGTATTTACTTTCCACTCATTATAAAATTTATGGAAATTTCACTAGCTTCTAGCAATCACGCAAAAGTAGCCCGCTATGCTACTAATGCATTATTTTTTATGTCAGGTCTGAGCTTTTCTAGTTGGGCCTCACGCATTCCAGATGTCAAAGAAAAATTAGGTTTAGGAGATGCCGCCTTGGGCACCGTATTATTTGCTATGCCTATCGGTAGCTTGTCGGCGTTACCCTTGGCGGGTGTTATTATCAATGCTTTAGGAAGTCGTAAAGTAACCTTCATCTCTGCAATCATTTATTTATTTTCAATGCCATTCTTAGGTATTTCGACCCAAGCTTGGCAGTTGGCAATTGCCTTATTTGTCTTTGGATTTGGGGGCGATTTACTCAATATCTCGATGAATGTACAGGCTGTGAATGTAGAAAAAACCATGCAAAAATCCATCATGTCGTCTTTTCACGCCATATTTAGTATGGGGTTTATGATTGGAGCTGCACTGGGCGGGATACTTGCATCGCAAGGCGTGTCTACACTTGGGCATTTAAGTACGGTAGGAGTTCTGGATATCGTTGTTGCTTTGATTACTTTCAAATACCTTATTGCTCAAGATTTCAAATCCTCTGAATCGCAACCATTATTTGCCCTGCCCGACAAAGCGCTTATGTTATTAGGGGTGATTTGTTTTTGCGGAATGCTTTGTGAAGGTGCAATGGCAGATTGGAGCGTTTTGTACTACAAACAAATACTGGGTACTGCTACCAAATATGCTAGCTCGGCTTTTACGGCGTTTTCTATCACTATGGTAATTGGTAGAATTATAGGTGATAGAACCGTTGCAAAACTTGGTCTGAAAAAAACGCTTGTTCTAAACTGTAGTTTGGTCACCTTAGGAATGTTGGTCGCATTGGCTTTTCCAAATGCTTGGACAGTAATTGCGGGATTTTCTATTACTGGATTAGGGCTTTCTACGGTTGTTCCTTTAATTTACAGCGAAGCTGGCCATTCCAAAACCATGTCAGCAGGTGTGGCTTTGGCTGCCATTTCAACAGTGGGTATTTCTGGTTTTATGATTGGCCCAGTGATGATAGGCTATATTGCAGAGTTTACTTCGCTCAAGATTGCCTTATGCTCCTTGATTATCCTTGGAGGACTCGGCACTATTCTAAGTACAAGAATCAAAAATTAACGTCATGGAAGGACTAAAACGCGTTGCTGTAATTTGTATTTTACGCAATCAAACCAATTTTCTACTACTAAAAAGGTTTAACGAGCCCTTAAAAGGTCTTTATGTACCTGTAGGTGGTAAAGTAGACCCTTACGAAAATCCAAAGGATGCCGCCATAAGAGAGGTACGCGAAGAAGCTGGCTTGGAGATAGGCCAAATGCGATTTTGTGGAACTCTTGTTGAGACATCACCCTCTAAGTACAATTGGATGAGTTTTATTTATGAAGCAGAAGTTCCATATTTTGAACCTCCTCTTTGCAACGAAGGATTACTTGAATGGCATGATTTTAAGCAGATAGATTCATTCCCAACTCCTGAAACAGACTTTTTTATTTATCAGTATGTACTCCACAAAAAGCCTTTTGCCTTTAATGCAGTTTATAGCGAAAATATAGAGCTTCTTTCAATGATAGAAGAAATAGAAAACAAAAAAGTTGTTTAGAGTTGGCGCTAATACCCAGACTATAGCTTAATAAACAGATGCATTTTCTTCGGTTTTAACAGTCAACTATGGGCTTTCAGCAAAATATATCTATCGATTCTAAAAAATAAATGAACACTCCTTGCCTAGTGCCTAAATGAATCTAAGTTTGCTTACTTACGTATCCAGCAGAAACATTCCAATT
>NZ_JBMLSD010000459.1:1184-8177 GCF_049240685.1 Flectobacillus sp. | reverse complement strand
TGCCTAAATGAATCTAAGTTTGCTTACTTACGTATCCAGCAGAAACATTCCAATTATGAGTTATCTCGAATTTTTAGGATTGGGATTATTCATCAAGTATTTATCAAAAAAGCGGTCGAAAATAGGTTTTTCGATCGCTTTTTTGATACTATTCAAGATTTTACTCGGCTCAAGATAAGATTGTTGAGAGGCTTTGATTGCTTCTCCACTACTAGCCTAGAATTGTAACATAAAGACCCATTCGTTTAATCACTCAACAAAGGATAATTGATGTTTTGGTGGGTCATTAGTATTACAAACTATATCTAAAAATCGGATCTATCTGATCAGGGGAATCGATATTCAAGACTTCTTTGATGAGTCCTGTATTCAAATCGAACACCCATCCGTGAAGGTGAGGATACTCTCCATTTTGCCAAGCATGCTGGATAATTGTTGTTTTAGCCAAATTCCTCACTTGCTCATGAACATTAAGCTCCACAAGACGGTTGAATCGTTGGTGTTCATCTTCAATATTCCCTAATTCCACTTCATATTTTGAATAGACCTCTTTGATATTGCGAAGCCACTTGTTAATGAGTCCAAAATCGTGATTGCCCATTGCGGCTTTTACTCCGCCACAGTTATAATGCCCACAAACGATAATATGTTTTACTTGAAGTACCTCTACCCCATATTGTAGCACCGACAATAAATTCATGTCTGTATGCACTACCATATTGGCTACGTTTCTGTGAACAAATACATCGCCTGGTTGCGTATTAGTAATCTCCTCTGCCGGAACGCGACTGTCAGCACAACCTATCCACAGAAATTCGGGATTTTGGTCTTTTGCTAATCTTTCAAAATAGGTCTCGTCCATCGACAAGCGGTCTGCAGCCCAAGCTTTATTATTGAGCAATAATTTTTTGTAATCTTTCATCGAAACTTGTTTGTAACTTATAAATACCCTGGTTTTATGTCAAAGTAGAAGGTTTATTGTAAGAGCGTATTAGTAATATGATAAATTGAGAACCTTATTCGTAAAAGTATTAGGTATCCTTGCTTTTCAATAACAGTTGATGAAGTTTTAAGACTAAAATCTTCACAAATGTACGAATTAATGATTGGAAACCTCCTCTGGCAGATAATCATTTATGTCGCCTTGAAGTTTTCGGGATACTTTTTTGAAATCTACTTCAATATTTCGTTGAAAGGCACTTGCTTTAAACTCATACAACAAATTGTAAATATCGTGATCTATAAAGTGTGCTTTGGTAGCATCGATATACACGGCGTCGCCCTCTTCTAATCCTAACAAAATCTGCTTTACTTTAGGTTTGTTCAAAAATGAAACATCTTTATTAAACTTTATCAATACATGTCTTCCTTCCCTTACCATTGAAATTGCTGAGTGAAAATTGGTAAAAAGAACGAATATCAAACCTACCGCTGTGCCCACAAAGATACCAAACAACAAATCCTTAAATACAATCACCAAAATCGTGATTGCGAAGGGAATCCACTGATCGTATCCTTCTTTAAAAACCCTCCTAATTACTTTAGGATGTGCCAGCTTATAGCCTACCGTTAGAAGTATAGCGGCCAATGATGACAAAGGAATTTTATTTAATAAACTAGGTATCAACAACACCGAACCCAACAGCAGTATTCCATGCACCAATGAAGACATACGTGTACGACCGCCAGAATATACATTAGCGGAGGTTCTAACTACTACAGAGGTGATGGGTAAGCCGCCAATCAAACCTGCAATGATATTTCCAATACCTTGAGCTACTAATTCTTTATCGGGAGAGGATTGTCGTTTGAGCGGGTCTATTGCATCGGATGCCTCCAAATTTAGAAGCGTTTCCAAACTAGCTACGATGGCCAGGGTGAACGCTACCACATATACTTTGGGAGTCATCAATGCCGAAAAATCAGGAAATGAAAGCGCTGCCATAAAATCTTGCATACCATTCATTTTTGGAATATTCACCATGTGCATGGGAGAGTTTCCTAGATAATAGGATGGTTGATAGATACGAAAGGCTTCATTCATTAATATCCCCACAACCACAGTAACCAAAGCTGCTGGAATCATCGCAAAAATGCCTTTTTTCCTTTTGGAGGCCTTTTCCCAAAATATAATTACGCCCAAACAAACAAGAGCGATTGTCACAGCGCCATAGTTAAAATCTATCACTGAGCGAATCAATTCTGTAAAGGTATTTTGATGATCGGCGACTTGCTCGAACTCAAATTCACCTTCATAGTCTTGGTCGTCGCCAAGTGCATGAGGAATTTGCTTTAATATAATCACAATTCCAATGGCCACCAGCATTCCTTTTATTACGCTTTCGGGGAAATATGCACTAAATTTCCCAGCCTTTATAAGGCCTAAAACTAACTGCAAGACCCCCGCCAAAACTACCGCCACCAAGAAGCCTTGAAAGGAGCCAATATCATGTATGGCCGTTGCTACTATAACGGTTAGGCCTGCGGCAGGACCACTTACAGATATTTCAGAACCTGACAATAATGCGACAAATGTACCGGCTACAATACCAGCCAGAATCCCAGAGAAGAGAGGTGCGCCAGATGCCAAGGCAATACCTAAGCAAAGTGGAAGAGCAACCAGATATACCGACAAACCTGATTTCCAGTCGCCCTTTACCAAGGCGTCTTTGTAATATTGAACTGAGTTATTCATATTGTTTGATGTTGGTTTATTATAACATTCGAGCCTCGGGAGCTCTAGTAATTCTACATCAAACTTATGTTTTTTTTAGATTAGATTAGAGTACGATTAGAAAATTTTTGCTAAAAAAGCATATATTTTATAACTATTTCAATATAAAACAGGATAAAATATACAAAAAATACCTTTTTTGGTCAATAATTAAAAAAATTCTAATGTCTATCTAATGGCAGATTCGAGGAGAATTACATTCTCATTCTGGGGAGTAACGATTCGACGAGAAGATTTGGAGTGACGAATTAGCTTTTTCTTGAGTCTTTCAATTTCTTTATCTGATTCAAGCTTACTGGCAAGCGTCGAGTCTTGTTTGATAAGTGCTTCACGGAGATTTTCAATAACGACTATTCTTTCGCGCCATTGGTACCAATTAAATACAATTGAACCAATAAAACATAACGTTATAATGCCAATTACCAAATAGAGTTTGGATATGGCATGAGATTTTACAACGGTATTGGTATCTTTTTGGTTGATGACTATCATAATTCTTTTGATCAAAAACGATTTACCTCCTACACTTTCCAACTACACTATGGAGTTTACAAAACAGATATAATTTTGCAGTTCGCTTACAATCACTAAAATACAGATTAACAGACACTTAGGCCTATTTTATGATAAGTTAAAAAAAAAATTAAACTTACGCAAATATCAATTATAGAGATTAGAGAACTGTGGTATCAAAAAAAAGTTTCTGCAGCTTTATAAAACCGCAGAAACTAAGCACCTTAAACACCTATATTAATAGTACTAAAATCCTTTGAAGTACCGAAAACTTTTAGCTTTTACTCCTTTCTTTCCTTTATGTTTTCTAAAATAAAATTACGCATCAATCTTTAAGAATAAATGAATATAAAATTAAAATCTAGTTAATATTTATGATTTTTTCATTAAAAAATTGCACTTTAAAAACAGTCCTGTCAGCATTCGATTCTTTAATAAATAAATCACCTTTATGAAGCTTGATGATACGCTCAGATAATGGCAATCCGATGCCATAGCCGCGGGTATCTGCTGTTTTTTTGGAGCGGAAAAAAGGCAAAAATATCAGCTTTTGGTCTTTTGAATCAATCGCTACGCCTCTATTGATAAATTCCAAAAAAAGTCCTTTATCAAATCCTATATTTACGCTTACAGTTTGGTTATTAGAAAATTTACAACCATTTTCTATCAAATTAGTAAACGCCACTTTCAACAATTGTGCGTTACCAAGGATACTCAATTGCTCATCTGAATCGATATTTTCAGAAAACTCTATTGAAATACCATAACTTTTATGAACTTTCAATAAAGAACTTCTAGCCTCCCAAATAATATCGTCTATTCTGACGCTCGTAAATCTATTGGGTAAACTATCATCACTTAATTTAGTGAGCTCGAGTAACGTATTGGTCAGGAGGTTCAAGTCTTTTACATCTTGCAAAACAGACTGCATAGTTTCTTGATATTCTTCTTCCGTCCGCCGATTCAAAAGCGCCACGCTTAGTTGCGAAATAATTTTGGTAAGAGGATTTTTTAACTCATGACTCACATTAGAAATAAATACCTGCTGGTGTTGAAAAGCCTCCTCAACCCTCGTAAGAAGATTATTAAAGGTAAAAGTAAGCTGACCTATTTCATCCTTTACATTTCTAACTTTTAATCTTTTTTTGAGGTTATTGGGATAAATTTCATTCATTTCATTAATAACCTCCGCAATAGGTAAAAGTGCCCTTCCTGCAAAAATCCAACCAAAAATGGCTGAAGTAACCACAATAATCATATACAAGGAAATGAGAATTCGTTGCAAATCTCTTAGGGTTTCCAAACCTTGTTGGTCTACACCACCTGCCAACACTAATAATCGATTGTATTTGTCATAATAAGGAATTCCAAGAATTTGAATATCCTGATAGGTTGTAGTAGCGGTACCTTCTAATCGAACATCATTCAAAAACTTCCGGGTTACAACTACCTTTACTGTATCATTATTGGTGTAAATTTCCTCATTTTTGTAGTTATAAATCGAAATCTTTTCTTTGTATAAAACGTCTTTATTGGTCTTTTCAATTACCTTCAAAAGCTTTGAGTCAATTTGATCAACCTTTACTAACAACTCGGCGGTAGTGATGGCTTTGGAACGCAAACGAGAGTAAAATCTCTCTTCGATGTAGGTATGTGTAAAATAATAAATCCCTAAAAATGACAATAGCACAATTAGGGATACCAAAAGGGTAAACTGTAAAGTAAGTTTGAAGCGAATACGCATTGCCTTGAGCTTTTATTCTGATTTCAAAACATAACCCATGCCATATACATTATGAATGAGCTTTTGAGGAAAATCCTTATCTACTTTTTTTCGCAATAAATTGATGTAAACTTCTATTACATTGGTTCCAGTGTCAAAACTCACATCCCAAACCTTCTCTGCAATTTCGACCTTCGACAATACTTTTCCTTGATTGCGTAACAACATTTCCAAAAGCTCAAATTCTTTGGCTGTTAAAGGTATCTTTACCCCCGAACGTGTTACAATCTTTGAATCTAGGTTCATCTCTAAGTCCATAAAAGTGAGCGTATTTTTATGAATACTTACTCCTGTACTTCTTCTGGAAAGAGCCCTGATACGCGCAAGAAGCTCTACAAATTCGAAGGGCTTTACCAGATAATCGTCGGCACCAGCATCAAAACCAACCACTTTGTCTTGTAAATCTCCCAAAGCCGTAAGCATAAGAATAGGTGTTGTGATACCTTCCTTGCGTAATTCTTTACAAAGCTCGATACCATTGAGCCCTGGCATTATTATATCCGACACGATTACATCGTAGGTATTTTTTTTTGCCAAATGCTTGCCTATCAATCCATCATAACAATAATCTACCTCAAAACCAGACTCTTTTAGGCCTTTGCTCAACGATTGAACGGTTTTTGCTTCATCTTCTATCAGTAATAACTTCATAAGGTTATTGTTTTATCACTTTCGTCGATACCAGCCAATTCAGTTACTGGTATGTAATATTTATCCAAAACTACGCAAAAAACGCTTATTTCTAACATTTAGTTTGTTAGTCTATGCTTTAAAACCCCCATAAAACAACATTGGGTTGACGAATATCGTCAACCCAATAGATATAATAAACCACATACAAACTAAATTATTGCTATAATCAGTTTTCTAATTTCAGGCACTTATTTCAAAGTGCTAGACTCTGATGAGTCTTAACCAAATTGGCTTCCTCACAAACCTTTCCATACCAATATTGGCGTATTTGTTACCCATCATGGGTATATGTTGAGACTAATATCCGCAAAAAACCGTTGCCTTATCTAGTCATCTATATGTTTTGCCCCTACCTTGAGAAAACTATAGTTTCAGAAAACTAACCTTAAGCAAGTTTTCTATTATCTATTAAAACTAATTATTGGTTAAAATCAAAAGACATCGATGTAGGAAGAGGACGCACCGCATACAAAACTGTGAATCGATTATTTCTAAAGAAAATATTTTAAAAAGTACAAAATGTACTAATCTAAACATATTCTTTTGAAAAGAAATATGGAAACCGATAAAATCCTAAATCCTAAAATTATTAAACAGCACAAAAAGCTGTTGATTTGAAGGGTACTTTTGGAGGAATATATTATTGATCTTGCGATTTTGTTCCGTTACAAGTGGATTAGTAAATAAGTTGTAGAAATAATTATCAGTGATGATATCAGATGAAATGAATGAATCTTGTAAATCTTCTTCATTTTCTTCACTTTCTGAAATATTTTGCTCGGTGTATTGAAAATTGGTATTGTCTTTGGCAGCGGTCAGATGATATTTTTTAAGACAATCCTTAGCCTGTTCAAGGTCAGAGGCCATAGAAACTGCCACCTTGAAACTGACAAGAACGAAGATAAAAAATATTCTTAAATAAACTCTCATGTATCTGCTGTGAAAGACTTAATATCACTGTTTTGTGACTTATGACGACAAATTAAAAAAATGGTTTAATTATATGACAATAAATCTTATATTTTTTTTTACTCAAATTGAATTTTACTTTAAAAAATACAATTAAAAATTACTTTAAAACAATTAAATAATTTTATTCAAAAAAAAATCCATCTGATAGTTAGATGGATTCGTTTAGAATATTAATAGTAGGAGAAAGCTTTTTGATAGATTAAGACAATTGCCTGCGGAGACACCGCTGTGTGACTCCGTCAGACATTGTACACCATTAACCATTTTTATAAACAAAAACTAACCAAATATCGAGTGC
>NZ_JBMLSD010000459.1:0-1084 GCF_049240685.1 Flectobacillus sp. | reverse complement strand
CATTAATGAAAGATTTTGCTCTAATCGACTCACAATCGAGTAAACCTAAATATCAACAACTTATAGAATATATCATCGATTCGATTGAGAGCGGTAAACTAGCCAGAGGGCAACAGTTACCGTCTATCAATGAGGTCGCCCAAAATTTTGGTATGGCGCGAATGACAGTTACAAAAGCCTACGACGAGCTTCGTGAAAGAGGCCTTGTTACTTCACATCATGGGAAGGGCTTCTATGTAAATAGTACCGACACCCGCAGCCAAATGAATATTTTTGTTTTGTTTGATGCCCTCACACCTTACAAAGAAATACTCTATGATGCTATAGTAGAGGGCTTGGGAGAAGATGTAAATGTCAATATATTCTTTCATCACCATAACATAAAAGTTTTTGAAAACCTGATTCTCAACAATTTAGGCCACTACAATTTTTATGTAGTAATGCCTCATTTCAATCAGGATGTGTCTGACATTTTGAAGCAAATTCCAAAAGAAAAACTCCTCCTCTTAGATATAGACGTCCCTTCCTTTGGTGATGATTTCGCATTACTCTATCAAGATTTTGAACAAAACGTATATCAGGGTCTGACAGAAGCGCATTCTTCAATTACAAAATATCAAACCTTATCGTTGGTATTAAGCAGTAAAAGCTTTCAGTACACACCTGTCGGTATTATTAATGGCTTTCAGAAATATTGTGTAGAAAATGCCATCCCTTTTGAAATTATTCCAGACTTGGAGGAAGAAGAACATTTGCAGAAAGACCATGCCTATCTAGTATTTCGAGAAAATGACCTAGTAAGGTTTATCAATTGGTCAAACAAAAAAGGCTGGAAGTTAGGCAAAGACATAGGCCTTATTTCTTATGACGATACTCCTATTAAAGAGATTTTGGCAGAGGGCATCTCTGTTATTTCCAACGACTTTCAAGTAATGGGAAAACGTGCAGCTGAAATGATTTTGTCTAAACAAAAAGGTCGATTTATCAATCAATGTAGTTTTATTAAACGTAAATCCTTGTAGGTAATTGGACAAAATTAGATTTAAGTTTTTGTTTTAGGCAACAGGCAAAGAGTGTTTTTTTT
>NZ_JBMLSD010000458.1:0-10637 GCF_049240685.1 Flectobacillus sp. | reverse complement strand
TTTTTTTAACAGTTTTAAACTGTTTTTAAACATGCATTGAAAAAGTCTAAATACCACTCAACGCTAACTTGACCTTATTCTATTGTTTGATAACTTTAAAAACTCCAACTTGGCTGTCTCTACGGATTCGAAGAATATACATTCCTGATGGATAATTCTTCAAATCTAATCGAGTCTCTTTGGTACTCGAACTCGTTTCGAGGAATGTTTTCCCTGTACTATCCAAGAGTTCGATGTTGAGGTCTCGATTATCAGTGTTAATGAAGATAAAATCCGAAGCAGGATTTGGCCCAACGCTCACCCCTAGCTTTTGGATATCCTCAAAACCTGTGACTAGTTCCAAACTAACCGTTGAGTTTGAACCGATGATTCCAGCGCTGCAAAAATAGTCAGATACTTTGAACAATCTGAGCTTGGTTGGCACGGTAGGATTTAACGAAAGTATATAAGGAGAGCTTGATGCACTAAAATCTTTCGCACTTAATTCATCTGTCCCTAATTTCAAATAAATGGGAAATGTCCCCGTTAAATTCACTTTCAAATCAACTTTTTTGTCTGGTGAAAAATAATACATTGTAGTGTCGAATGAGGCTCTTGGCGACTTTATCACATCAAGTGGCGTGGCACTTGTGGTTGAGCTTACCCCATTTTCTTTAGCAATTACTCTAAATCGGTAATTTTGCCCAGAAGAAGCACTAGTAGGGATTTTGAATGAAATCGTATTTGTTGCGTACGAAACCCCTAGTGTCTCAATTTCCTTGAAATTAACTCCCAAGCTATCAGACATCTCAAGTCCAAGACTTGGGTTAGGTGTAGCAAACCCTACCAACTTGAATCCAATCCTAGTTTCTGTCCCTGAACAGATATAACTGTAAGAGTTGATGGCAGTTGGGTCCATCGTCAAAATATATTTATCAGTCTCAGATAACACCGTTATGGTAGCAGACCCCTTACCCGAGGCAACGCCACATTGATTGCTTACCGATTTTAGTGTAACTGTCTCGGATTTCTTAGCAAGAAAAGACAAAAATCCTGTTTGTCTAATTCTGTTAGAAAGACTTCCTTTCACACCATTGCTCAATTCAAAGGTTGGGTCACCACTAAAAACATAATAACCATCGGCACCATTAGCCGACTTCAGAGTAAGATTGACTGGCTGATTGACTAACGTAGTAACATTACCAGCAATCGTAAGGTCTGGCACCTCAATCAAAGTACCATACCATGAGCCTCTTATATCAGTATTAGGTGCTGTTATATTTTGCAAAACTACCTGATAAGAATTGATAGGAATGTTACCAGGGATTGATAAAGCATAACTACCATAAGGTTTGATTCTTGCAATTTCATGATAAACTATGCCTCCAGAAGTAGAGGTCATGAATGACAGTTTATAAAGTTGTGTGGTATCAACATCTCCATAAGAAGTTAGATTAATACGTAACTTTTCGTTTCGACAAATATTACTATTGCCATTCGAACCCAAGTTTGATACCCACCAAGAAACCATTGGTTTTACACGAACATTCAAAGAAAAGTTCAAGTCTTGCACACCGCATTGATTAGAAACCCTAGGCAAGGTGTACACGTTAGAATATTTAGGTGTAATGTTGTAATATGAAGAATTGTAGTTATTAACTGGATAAGTCTCGCCATATTTACCTCTTACAACCCCTTCGAAGGTCGAACTCCCACTGTTTATAACTCTGAGTGAAAAGGATTCGCCATAGCTAAGATCAATATCCATTTGTCTACTGACTATTTCCACCGAAACATTAGGCGCCTTTTGAATCGCTATCGTTTTAGTGTAACTAACTATCAACGAATCAGATTCATCCACTAATCTCAGGCTGTAATTGCCCTCTGCGATATCTTTTGGCAAGATTACTTCAAATGGACTCTGCTTGATTCCTGTCAGTAGCGCTTGCTTTGAATATAGTGTACCATCTAATTTAAGGAGCATCAACTTATAACTTGCCACTCGGTCTGTGCGTCGAACAATGGTTTCGGCATATTTGAGTTCGAGCTTTCTTCCCGCACATGTCACCGTGGGATTATAGTCTCCTTTGAACTCAACGATTCTGTCTGCTAAACTTAAGTTAATTTTAATATTTACCTCTTTGGTGCTACAACCATTGGTAAGTTTATTAATAACAAAAGTACCTGATTTAAATACATCAAATGTATATCCCAAGTAACCTCCATAACCCGACACTCGCAGACCATTATCAAACACAGCAGTTGTATACAGTTTGTTATCCAATCTCAAAGTGTTGCTGTAATAATTTCCATAAGTTACAAGAGCGTTGATTTCATTAGGCCCAGAATAAAGAGGAACTTCCCCAACCTCCACCATATACCTCTCGGAAGTAGTATACGGCGACGAAGCTCTTACCTGAAGATTGACCGTATTATAATAGGATGGGACTACCCATGAAAATTTATCATTCACGAACTCTCCCACACTTGCCTCAATGATATTTCCAGAATCATCTACATAATCTAAATAATATTTTGAACTGGCATCAAAGGTTCCGATTCTCTGTAGGGTAAGTTCGTGGGTAGTTCCAGCGCAAACTGCTGAACCTTGACCAAAAGGTGCACTTAATCTTAAAGTTTTTGCTGGATTTACTACATTAATATCCACACTAAACTTTGTATCTGTACTTACGCCACATTCGTTCGACACCTTGGTCAATTTATAAGTCATGTTATCTGAGGCATAAAACTTCGCGTTGAAGTAAGCATTGCCACCTTCTGGCACATAAACGGTAGATTTTTTACCTAAATTATCTTCAAATTCAACAGTTCCTCCTCCCGAATAACCTACAGAAGGATACACCCAGTTGGGTTTGTCGATAGTGTAAGTACCCAACATACTACTAGATGTAAGCTTTGGGGTTGTTTTGAAAAGACATCGAGTTACCCCATATTCAAAAGTAGAGCCTATGATTGGATTTGGGAATAGACCAAAGGTAAATGATTTGCCTTCATTTGGATTTGAACTCGGAAAAGTAAACTCAGCCAATCCCGGTTCTGTAACCTTTCCAGTAAGTGCAGTTTTGCTTCCATCAATAAACTGTAGCGCCATATTAATGGGTGTATTTACTTCCATAACTGGCTGACTTGAAAACCTCACTTTGAATACACCTGAAGGGCAGACTGTTCTGGTCAAGATTTCCTCAACCTTGATAGCGTCAATTACGGTTATTTTGGTCACATTAACCCCTTCGCCCGTGTTACACTCACTGGAGAATCTCTTGATTTTGTAATCCTGGGTTTTTGTTGGATAGACAGCAATGGTCGTAGGATATCCTGAACTGTATAAGCTGTAATTAAAACCATCTGATAATTCAAAATTAAGAGGCGACATACCGCTTGAATTAACATTGAGTGAAACGATACTTCCATATCGGACGGTTCTCGAATCAGACTGTAGGTCTACTTTTGTACCTTCGGTAATGCTAATGCTTGGACTGTAGGGAGAAGAAACAATGAGTGGGCTAGTAGCTAGAATTCTCAAGATATAGCTAGTCCTTGGGATAATCCCCGGTATTTTTGCTGAAAGAACTCCATCTGACTCTGTGGCCTCGACATCATAAAATTGAGAAGCATTACTTGTCGAAGTGAATCTTATTTTAAATTTATTGTCAGCATTCCAAGTACCTCTTTTTTCAAAGCTAACATTTATATTAGCATCTGTACAAAAAGTTGTATTTGATAGATTAGAAATACTCAAAAAATTGTCAGATACAGTGAGCTTTATCTTCCCTTGTGCCGTCCCTACCCCACAAAAATTCGAAACCTCCTTGATGAAGAAATCACCTGATTTGTTGGGATAAGTAGTTATTACATAATCAGAAAAATTTGTAGAATAGGATTGGAATGAATGTACAGAACCCTCTGAAGTGGTTATCGAAGTCGTTCCTGTTGAAGTACCCGAAACTTTTAGTAAAAGTGCTTTGTCTCGTGAGATAGCTACACTTGATGTGTCTATTTTTATAGACGGAGGAACCCTTAAGCTGAAACTTGAGTAAGACAAAAAAGTAACAGGCGCAACCACAGGTGAGGTAGATGCTAATTGTACTTTAACGTAGTTGTAGCTACTGAACAGGAAATTACTTAATCCAGAAATTTGTAAAAAATCAGGAAATTTCCCTACTAAATAACCAGAAGAATCTTTGGTATCGATGTCTATCAGAACCTTCCCTGTATTATAAGGGTCGACAATTTGTAACTTAAATTTGTTGTCGGAGTTAAATTGTCCTGTTTTTTGGTAAGCTATGATAAATTTGCTACCTGAACAAAAATTAGACGAAGTAGGTTCTACAAATCTTGTGATGGTCGCGGTTTGTGAGAAAACCGGTAAAAAACAGCTAAATAGGAATAGCTGTACTAATAAAAGTATACGCATATATGTGGAATGAAAATGAATAAAATTAGCAATTCAGCATAAGAAAGCACTGATATTACTCAATAAATAGACTTAGAAATGAAAAATACTAAAGGAAGAAAAGTCGGTGTGTTTGGTAAAATTTGAGGTGTCATTTTATAGGTTACGTTTTAAAAATGTTAGAAATTATAGATGGGGGTAAATTTACTGAAATTTCACATATTTCAGTATTTATCCTCAATTTTCTTTTCTAATAACACCTAACCTAAATATTTATACAAGATAAAATTAACTTGGGGGCTATAGGCTGTAAGCCATAGGTATTTAGCAAAAAATGTTTTCTTAATTTTAAGTAATCGTGCAGAATTATATTTAAGTTTTGTGTTTTAGGGACAAGGCAACAGGCACAAGACAAAGAGAGTTAAAATAGTTTTTTACTAACGATAGATATGTTTTGCCGAATGCCCAAAGCTGAAAGCCGAAAGCTCAAAAATTAAATATTATTTTGCGTTAATACTTATTTATTAGTTAACAGTAAATTGGTTATTTGAAGATAATGATAACAAAAGGTTATAGTCAAATTTTGCCTAAGATATACTATTAAATTAATAGTTTCTTAAAAGTAAAAACCTACGGTAACCTTTTGATTATAAATATATTACAACAACATACATACTGTTAACCTGATTACTGGACAAAATTGAAGTTACTAGTTCAAGACTTAGTCTTGGACTCATTTTTTTAACAGTTTTAAACTGTTTTTAAACATGCATTGAAAATTCTAAATACCTTTTCTCTTTTTGTCCAGTAATTAGGCTGTTAACTAATAACGTCTTTTTACTTACTTAAAATACTTTTATAGTTCACACCTTAGTCCTATGGCTTACCGTTTATAGCACTCAACGCTAACTTGACCTTATTCTATTGTTTGATAACTTTAAAAACTCCAACTTGGCTGTCTCTACGGATTCGAAGAATATACATTCCTGATGGATAATTCTTCAAATCTAATCGAGTCTCTTTGGTACTCGAACTCGTTTCGAGGAATGTTTTCCCTGTACTATCCAAGAGTTCGATGTTGAGGTCTCGATTATCAGTGTTAATGAAGATAAAATCCGAAGCAGGATTTGGCCCAACGCTCACCCCTAGCTTTTGGATATCCTCAAATCCTGTGACTAGTTCGAGACTAACACTTGACTTAACACCTACCGAACCAGTTCCACAGACTGAATTACTTACTCGGAATATTCTAAATTTAGTTGGACTCGTAGGGTTGAGAGCTAAGCTTAGTTCACTGGCGTCTGCTCTGTATGTTTTTGCGCTTACTTCATCGGTGCCCATGCTAAAATAAATAGGCGGCTCACCTGTAGTTCTAAATTTGATATTTACAGGTTTATCAGGTGTAAAATAGTATTGTGTTGTATCAAATTCGACTGATGCACCGCTATATAGTTCGATTGGCGAAGGGTTACTTGATGAAGCTATTCCATTTTCCTTGGCCACAACCCGAAATCTATAATTACCACCAATCTTGGTGTTGGCAGGAAGTTTAAAGCTAATATTGTTGGGGAAAGTTTTTACACTAATAACAGGAATTTCTGTGAACTTATCTCCATTACTATCCGACATTTCGAGTCCAAATTGGGGAATCGTAGTAAAATTCCCGATAATGTCGAATGCGATATTATTGACATTGGATGTACAAACCTTTGTAAAAAACATATCGGGACCAACTGGGTCATTGGTTCTTATACGATTACTGGTTTGAGGTATTATTGTAACCGTAGATGTTCCTGTAAACTTTCCAGTGCCACACTGATTAGAGATAGTTTTGAATAAAACAATTCCACTTTTATCCAAGGTGACAGGCAGTGAGGCAGTCAGTCCAGTGTAATTACTCATCGACCCTTTTATACCGTTGGTTAATTCATAATTCAGGGTTCCATAAAAATTATAAAAGTTAGTTGGATCCGTCGCTCTAAGGCGAATTCTGGTTTCTACATTTGCCATTGTGGTAATATTACCTTCCATCGCTATATTGGGTACATCCAATAAGGTTACAACATAACCTTCTCTGCCTATTGCATTTCCAGAGGCTGATACGAGCGTAAATAGGTATACATCATTAACAGCAGTGGTAGGCATCTTGATTAGATAACTACCTTGAGGTTTAGTGGATACTACGGTGTAACTTTTTTTCGAAATTGAAGAGTTCGTTGAGTTTAACACAAATCTATAATTTGCGGTAGTATCTATACTGCCATAAGGCGTCATTTTTACTAATACCAAATCATTTTTACATAAAGAATTTTTGACCGAACCTTTAATTTCCCAACTTACAAAAGGATTAACATTTACCTTTACCGTTTCGGTCAAACTCTGATTACCGCATTGGTTATACACGGCCTTAATCGTATAAGTAGTAGATTTAGAAGGACTTACCGTTATTGCTTCATTCGAATTATTGAGCTTGAATGCATTTCCGTTCGAATCAGTAATTAGTCCCTCAAATGTTGCACTATTCTTGGATTGAAGCTGTAAGGTCACCTTTTCACCATATTGAATCGTAAAATCTCTCTTCGAATTTTCAGTAAGTAACGAAACGATAGGAGCTCCCTCTACTCTAATATATTGAGAAGTGGTGGTATTTAAGGAATCCTCCTCATCTACCAAACGAATGTAATATGACCCTATTGGCATATCAGATGGGATGGTTACTTCTACTGGATTTTGTGTCACTCCTGTTAATAAAGTTCTACTTTTTGTGGTAGAGGTAGAGCCTTCTGTCGATATCATTACCTTATATTTTGGAATCTTGGCGCTAGGTCTGTAAACCGTTTCATAATACTTAAAGCTGACTTTTTTTCCAGCGCACACGGTAGTCGAATTTTCGTAAGACTGACTGTATGCATTCACTGATTTATTTTTAATTTTTACATTAATATTAATATTCACAGCTAGCGAGCCACACTCATTTTGTATTTTATTGATAACATACTGAGTTCCTTTATCCAAATTTAGTTTGTATACAAGGTAGCCGCTTGGGCTAGAAAATTGTAGTCCATTACTAAATGTAATTATTGTTTCTGATGGACTATTTACATTAATGCTTCCGTAATGAGGATTAAAACTATAGGATTCTGAATAATTGATATTCTTTTCTCCAGTGTAAGAGGGAGGATTAGAAACCTGAACTTTGAAACGCTCGTAAGCTACGTACGGTGAACTGGTATGTACTTGCAAATAAAAAGTAGTTCGACCAGCAAAATTATCATTGGTAGCAGGCACCGTCCACGCCAACTTGCCATCTATAAACTCGGCAACGTTTTGTTCTAAGACATATCCATTTTCATTGACGTAATCCAAGTAGAATTTTGTTCCATCCGCAAAGACTCCATTTTTGATTAGTTTCAAATCGTATTTTGTACCAGTACAAAGTGTTTTTTCTAGTCCAAATGGTGTTTCCAACTTCAGGTTATTTGTAGAATTAGCTACGGTAACATTAAATTTGATATTAGGGTTGTCTAAGACACCACATTCATTACTGATTCTAGTGACAGAAAAAGGCATGTCCGACGAAGCAAAAAATTTACTTCGAATAGTTTGTTCGTTATTTGCGTCGGTATAATTCAACTTTTGTCCCAAAGAGGTTTCGACCGTAATATTTCCGCCTCCATTTATGTCCATGAGATATTCTATCCAATCGGGCTGAGATAATTTTATTTTTGAATAATATTCCAGACGCCATGAAGCGAGTGCGGGTTTGCTTTTATACAAACAGCTTGCCAAGATATATTCTGTCTTGGCTTCAGGAATATTGTCTGCATAAAGACTAAAATCGAATCTCTTCCCTGTATGTGGACTCGATGAAGGAAAGGTAAAGGCTGCCAATCCTGCCTCGGTTACCTTCCCTGAAAGTACAAAAGAGGCTCCATCTTTAAAAAGTACGTTTAGATACACGACGGAATTTAATCCAAGGACTGGTTGACTAGAAAACCTAACCTTAAAATCTTCTCCGGGGCAAATTGAGTTTGTTAGGATTTCTTCAATCTTGATACCATTCGTGACCTGAACTTTCAAAATATTAGAACCTTTGCCTGAATTACACACGCTTTGATAGTTTGTGATTTTATACTCAGTTGATTTTAATGGAGTTATATTTAAAGCCCCATAACCAGAACTTTCCATTTTATACTGTAAACTATCATTTAACGTGTAATATACAGGCATTAATCCAGAGGAATTTAGATACATCGTAAAGGGTTTACCATACATTACAGACTGATTCATCACAACTACGTCTATTTGGGAAGGTTCAGACACAGGCACATAGTATAAAATATTAGAGGAAGTTAATCGAGGGCTAGATGACTGTATCCGAATATGATAAGTACTCTCTTTGATATACGTAGGAATGGTAGTAGTCAGCGCGCCGTCACTGGTTTCTGTAGCTTCCACATCAAAGAAAACAGTTGGGTTGTACGAGGAAATAAAACGTATGTAAAACTTATTATTTGAATTCCAAGTACCTCTTTTCTCCACAAATATTTTCACCTTGTTTCCGATGCAATAAGTACCCATTGCGTAGTCGTTTATGCTCAAAAAATTTTCTACGACATCCAATTTTACCTTACCCTCAACTGTGGTGGTTCCACACATATTAGTTACCTCCTTCATATAAAAATCACCAGATTTTTGAGGGTAAGTTGTTAATCCTACGGATTCATACCAATTATTTGAATTAGGAGAAACAGACGCTCCCTCTGAGGTTTTGAATACCATCGGAAAAGAACCACTTCCTGACAAACGCAGGTTATATGCCAAACCTCGTGACAAGGCAGTGCTGGTTGTGTCCAACATTCGTACTTGGGGCATTTTGGCAACGGCAAAGGCTTGATTAAAAATTGGAGTCACAAAACTTGGCGAAGAAGATACCATCTGAAATCTAAATAAAAAGCTAGAGGTATTACCTTCAAAGTCAAAAATAGTTGGATATTGAGTAAAATCGGGTAGGTTACTTAGGATAAAACCAGCGGAATCTTTTGTATCGAGATTCAAAACTACCTTATTTTGATTGTTCACCAACTGCAAGGTAAACTTATTGTTGGTATCAAAAGTCCCATTTTTTTGGATGGCAAATACAAGTTTTTGCTTTGAACAAATATAGTTCTGGGAGGGTTCGACAATGCCAACTATATCAAAACTTTGAGCAAATAAAGATGATAAGCTGTTAAATAGGAAAAAAGCGAGTAGTAGAAATTTAGGCATTTGAGATAATTTATGATTTGTGAATTGGAAATAGAACTATCAATACTGTACTGATAGCCTGAAGAAAATAATGAGTAATTAATGCTCGTATACCAGCAATGGCGCCATTGCATTAGTGCTAAAAATTAGCATAAAAATACAAGAAAAAAACTAATTTCTTCATTAAGCCATATTATTTCTACAATATCATTCAAGCTAGGTTCGTGATTTTTTTGAGGTATGTTCAATCAGGATTATGAGTATGAAGGTATGGGTTTAGGCGAATTGGTTTGTTTAGTTATGCCTTGAGCCAGATTTGTCCAGATTGGATGTTGTTCTTGTGCCTTTTGCATTGGTGTTAAGTTGCCAATACACTTCGTTTTGGGTTCTACCAATTATTGATGAAATCGTTAAAAAATTCCCATTTGTAAAGTCATTTATTTTTGAATAGCAAGTGATCTAACGATGGCTAGTATGTCACAACAACTTGTAGCTCAACAATGAGATATTACTCTCGCTACTATTAAGTTAGATTATTTTGCGCTGTCGCCAGTTGTTCTATTACTACCGCCCCTACTTTTGGTGCAGATAATCTAGGACTTAGTTTCTTCCTTATATCTCCTTTAGAGTACTACAGGAGAAAAAATCGTAATCAATTTAATCCAAAAAAGCATGGATAAAATATCAGAATGCATGTAGCTTATGATTTAGATACTCCTATTTGTTTGATAGTCTTTTCTGAAAACAATAATTATCTCTGCCCTAAGAGCATGTAAAATGGAAAACTGGCCAACTTTCATTCATTGAAACTTTCTTTAGCTGATTACTGGACAACATGAGAAAATGCGATTCAGATATGTAGACTTTTTCAATGCATTTTATAAAAAACAGTTTCAAACTGTTTAAAAACCGAGTTCAAGACTTAGTCATGAACTTTTAAATAAATTTTCATCCAGTAATCAGGTTCTTTATATTAAACTTTTAAAAAAAAGGGTAT
>NZ_JBMLSD010000457.1:0-6161 GCF_049240685.1 Flectobacillus sp. | reverse complement strand
GCTCAAAAATTTAAGTTTATTTTGCGTAATAACTTATCCAATCAGAATGCCATCGGTGAAAGCTGATGGCATTTTTTTGATAAAAGATGAAGACTAAATTACTAATAGCTTTCTTATTTTTGACATGGACGGGGTTGGCTCAAAAACGCCAAATATATCAATATGCAGATGAGGTTTTAGTAAAATACCAACTCGAAATCCATCCCGTTCATGCGCCCAAGGGCTGGTTGCTATTATTGCCAGGTTTTGGCGAAACCCCTGAATCTGTTTTAAAAGAATCGGATATTCCCGTCGTAGCAGCACAAAATGGTTTGTTGGTGATTATTCCTTTTTTGAATGCGAGTCCTCCGTCATTTTATATAGATGAGCTTTCTCAAAAAGCGCTTGAATCTATTGTAAGCAAAACTTCCGAAAGATTAAAACTCCATAAAACGCCTTTCTTTTTAGGAGGGTTTTCACTGGGTGGAAGCGGTGCTATCAGGTTAGCAAAGCGTTTAGTTGAACAGAATACTCATATTCCAAAAGCTATTTTTGGGATAGACCCGCCATTAGATTTTGCTCGTTTCTATCAATCTATTGAGCGAACTATCTGGCTCAGTCAATCGGCTATTGCTAGCGAGGAGGCTAAATATTTGGTAGAAAGACTCAAAACGGAATTTGAAGGTACTCCCGAAGATAATCCTCAAAAATATCGGGACTTATCGTGCTTTTCATATCAATCAAAAGACCTCCATCAACTAGATTGGTTAAAGAAAATTCCCCTGAGACTATATACCGAAATAGCTATTGAATGGCAAATGCAGGAAAGAAATAGAGATTTGTATGATATTAATGCCATCGACTGTGTAGCAATGATTAATACCTTGAAAATTGTGGGTGCAACTCAATCCGAATTGATTGTGACTAAAGACCAAGGCTGGCGACGCCAACAAAAGACGCGAAATCCTCATTCATGGTCTATTTGCGAACCAAGAACTTTAGTAAAATGGCTACTGAAATGGACTTTGTAGAGACGCAAAAGGAATGTATTGCGGATATCGGATGTTGGATTTCGGAAGTGTAGGCTTCTCTATTTTGTAAAGAATAAAGGTCTTTTTCTTTATTTCCGAAATCAGCAATCCCAAATCCGCATTCGTTACGTTTTCTTAAAAAAACATAATCATAATATATTCACCTAGAGCAAAGCCTGACCAGAGTAACATGGCAAGACATAAGGCAATTTTTCCGACCATACCCGTAATAAGTCCTATAAACGAACCAATAGCAGCTTTCAATGCTTTTGAGAAATCTGCCCCATTGATAAGTTCACCAACTAGCGCCCCTAAAAATGCACCTAATAACATTCCAACCGCAGGAATAAAGAACATTCCGACCAATAAACCTATCGTAGACCCAATAGCACCGTATTTGCTTCCTCCAAACTTTTTGGTTCCCCAAACTGGAGCATAGTAGTCAAAAATAGCCATTGCTACTGTCAGTACAGTAAAGACCACCAAGGTACTTTTATTGAACTCGACAAAGCGGGTGTAGTGTAAACAAAACATACCTGCCAAGCTCAACGGAGGACCCGGGATAGGAAGTACAGCCCCTGCCAAGCCACCAAGCAATAAGCCAATCGCAAGAATAGTCAGAATAATGTCCATGGAGATATAAATTTTAACAGGGTTTGAATTTTAGCTGATACCCGATAGCCCCAATTAAGGTAACTGATATGATGCCGAAATAGGATAATGATCAGAATATTTGATTTCGCTGTGAGTGGTAAAAGACTGTATTTTTATTTTATCGCTAAAAAACTGATTGTCTATTCTAACAAATTTAGGACTTCTATTTAACGTAAAACCAAATCCATTACCCGCTCGCTCAAAAGCATTTTCTAATCTGTCTCTTACGTGTCCATACGCTAGTCCATACGGTACCTCGTTGAAATCACCGCAAACTATAACAGGATATGGACTTTCATCAATAAGCTTTTCGATAGACTTAATTTCGCGCGCATGGTCAATAAAGCCTTTTTTCAACGACGATAATATATCTCGTCCTTCGGTTTTTACCAAGGCTTCATCTTTTTTATTGAAAGCTTGGGCTACTTTCCCCACTCGGATGCCCATCGATTGTAGTTGTAGGTTGATAATACGAACGGTATCTTTTTTGAAAATAATATCAGCTAATAAATACCCATTACTTGTACTATTCCCAGGGAAAGCCTTACCTTTTTTGTTGATGATTGGATATTTCGAATAGATTACCAAAGTAGAGTAATATCCTTTTGGGTCAGCATTGATGGCTCTGTAGGGATATTCTTTTTTGAGTAAATCCGCAGCAAATTTTCCCTCTTCGTTAGAGGTTTTACTAAACTCCTGAAAGCATTTGATATCAGCGTCGAAGTGTTCGACATAGTCAAACAAGGATTCTTTGTCAGATGGCTTTAGCCCTTGAAAGCTAAATACATTATAACTCAAAACACTTAGGTCGTCTTCTGTTTTGTCATGACTTGGCGAAAGCTGAAAGGTTCGTACCGTAAAAGGCCAGCCCATGAACCAAATAATCAAAAATACCCAAGCTCTGGACGGACGAATATACAACCAGATGAGCCCTAGTATTAAACAAGCGCCTTGGGCTACAGGAATGGACATCATCACAAACCCTGCGAACCAGTGTTCCCATACGATGGTATAGCCCAAAAAGTACGCAAACAAGGTGTACATACACAGTGGTAAACTGCTGAGCCAAAGCAAAGAAGTGGCAATCTTTTTTATCATAAGGTATTATTTGATATACAAATTTGGCAGGTTTTCTTTCAAAAACGATAGAATTTGCGAAAACTTGATATGATAGCATAAATCTTTTCATAATAAATTGCTAGTTTACAAAATAATTCATACTTTTGCGTTCCAATTTCAGAAAACACTGATTATCAAGTCTATTACATCGCCGAATACAGCATTAAGTTTAATTCTGAATTATTACAAAGCCTTTTGATAAAAATGTTTTAATATTTAGTAGAAAGGTCAATTTTAGTAAAGAATTGTTTGATAGTGAGGCGATTAACACATAAACAATTAACGCATTTTTATCATGGCGAAGGTTTGTCAATTAACAGGAAAGAAAACTCAAGTGGGTAACAACGTTTCTCACGCTAATAACAAAACTAAAAGAAAGTTTTATCCAAACTTGCACACTAAAAAATTCTTTTTAGAGTCTGAAGGTGTATGGGTAACTTTGAAAGTTTCAGCGAAAGCAATCCGTACAATCAACAAGAAAGGTTTGGAAGCTTCTTTGATTGACGCTGCTCGTAAAGGAACATTGAACGTTTAGTTATACTTGTCTCCGACAATTTTAAAGCCTCTTCGTAATTATATTGCGAAGAGGCTTTTGTTTTGTCTAGGGTTTGTGACCTTAAGGAATTTTTATCCTAAGATTGCCAACAGCTATTAGCCTAGAAGCGTCATTTTATTTTAAATTTATGAAACAAAATAGCGCTCGATAACCGTTTAGTTATTGCTTGTCGGTGATATGATTAACTCCTGACAACTTAATACCTCAATATACTATGCTGACATCTTCTGAAAAAACTCGTTATCAAAAACATTTATTACTTCCTCAAATAGGTATTGAAGGACAAGAAAAACTCAAATCTACCAAAGTGCTCGTGGTAGGAGCTGGTGGTTTGGGTTGTCCCGTACTTCTCTATTTGGCCGCAGCAGGTATCGGAAAAATTGGAATTATCGACAATGATGCCGTAGACTTGACCAATCTTCAACGTCAGGTTTTATACAAAGTCGAAGATATTGGTAATCCTAAAGCATTAGTGGCTACTAAGCGTCTTTTGGCGATGAATGATAGTATCGAAGTGGAAGCCATTTTACATAGACTCAAAAAAGAAAATGCCCTTCAGTATATCCAACAATATGATATCGTAGTAGACTGTACCGACAACTTCACAACTCGTTATTTGATCAACGATATTTGTGTCAAGCTCAATAAGCCTTTTGTATATGGAGCAATCCACCAGTTTGAAGGGCAAGTTTCGGTATTTAATTACACCGATGCCAATGGTCAGCAAGGACCTACATATCGTTGTTTGTTTCCTGAACAACCCTCAGAACTAGAAATTCCTAACTGTGCTACTATTGGCGTTTTGGGTATTTTGCCTGGCACACTCGGTATGTACCAAGCCAACGAAGTCGTAAAAATGGTAACAGGGATAGGCAAAGTATTGAGCGGTGAGTTTTTGATGATAGATTTATTAGAAAATACTTCTAGAAAAATAAAAGTAAAACGCCGTCCAGACGCCGAGCAACTTGCTCGCCAGTCGGAGGCACAAGAACAAGAGGAAATAGCCTGCAAAACAAATATTATGAAAACACTTTCAGTGGAGGAATTACAAGAGAAAATCGAGGCTCAAGAAGATTTATTTCTCCTAGATGTCCGTAATCCAAATGAATATGAAATTTGTCATCTCGACAATTCGGTATTGATTCCTATGAATCATATTCCTAATAATATCAAACATATCCCACGTGACAAGCCCGTAGTGGTGTATTGTCATCATGGTATGCGTTCGGCTTCGGTTATTCAGTTTTTGGAGCAAAATCACCAATTCGATAATCTTTATAATCTCACAGGAGGTATCAATGCTTGGGCTTACGAAATAGACCCACAAATGGATACTTACTAAATTTTGACACTATCGATGCAACTTCTTCGTTAGTTTTTACATCTAGGATGTAATGTTTAACCTAAAGTTTGTGTAGAAATGAGAAAAATATTGATTGCGAGTATAGCAATACTCTTAGTAAGTGTGAGTGCTTGGGCTCAAAACTCTCAAGAAATGACCGTTCAGGCTTTTACTAAAGTAGACTTTCAGGGTATTATGAAAGTAGAAATCGTAAAAGGTAGTGCCAATAAAGTTACAGCTGAAGCCCATGGAAACCTCAGTTTAGATGATTTGACAATCTCCGTCTCAGGGGGTGAGCTGTCGGTAAAAACAAAAATTCTTAAACAACTTACCGAAAAAGATAAAAAGGCAAACGCAGGAAGCTACTATGCAGTCAAAGTGGTATATAGTGCCGATTTGAGCAGTATTAAGGGCGGTCGTGGTGCCGAGTTGCAGTTTGGCAATGTCTTAGCAGGAAACCATTTGATACTAGAAGGTAGCTCTGGAGCAATCATTAAAGCCGATTTAGACCTCAATACCCTCGAAGTAGCAAGTTTGCAAGGAGCTATTGTAAAGCTAGAAGGAAAAGCCAAATATCAGTCTGTGCGTGTAAATACAGGAGGACAATTGCACGCTTTTGATTTGAAAGCAGAACAAACCGATGCCAAAGTCAATACAGGAGGAATGGCCGAAGTGGCTACATCACAATCCTTAGACGCTTCGGCAGGTACAGGAGGTATGCTAACGTACAAAGGAAATCCTAGTCAAAAGAGTATCAAATCCAACTTGGGAGGCGAAGTGAAAAGCTTATAGTTGCCAAAAGGCTGACCACAATCATGAATGCTTTATGAATACCATCATAAAGCATTTTTGCTTTTAAGGGCAAATTTGTCATATACAAAATCTATTCCCTTGTGTTATGAAGCCATCCCAAGATAAACTATCTCTATTCAATTGGTTAATACAAAAATATCAGCGTAAGATTTATTGGCATGTGCGTAAAATGGTCATTTCGCATGACGACGCAGACGATTTGACGCAAGAGGTATTTTTGAAGGTATGGCAAGGATTGGATAATTTTAGAGGCGATTCTCAATTATTTACTTGGATATACCGTATTGCAACCAACGAATGTCTCAATTTTTTGAGAAATAAACGCAAAATGCAGTTTTGCGAAATTGAAGACTTTTCAGAAGTATTTGCATCAGATCATAATCATGATGTACTCATTTCAGGAGATGATATTCAGTTGGCACTTCAAAATGCCATTATGACTTTGCCCGATAAACAACGTTTGGTTTTTAATATGCGCTATTTTGATGAAATGCGCTATGAAGAAATTGCTCAAATAACAGGAACCTCTGTAGGAGCACTAAAAGCAACCTATTCGATTGCTGTCCATAAAATTGAAAACTTATTACATGTTAATCAACATAAATTGCACTATGCTGCCTAATGAGATTTAGTGAATTGTGAGTGGTGAATTGTGAATTGTGAATTA
>NZ_JBMLSD010000456.1:0-28248 GCF_049240685.1 Flectobacillus sp. | reverse complement strand
CCATGGAAAATGGTTTAAAACAAAAAAGCCTTAAATCTTTCGACTTAAGGCTTTTAGCTCCCTCTCCTGTACTTGAACTAGAGCCTTTAAATACTTGTAAATTAGCACATTGTAAAGCCATGCTTTCAAAAGTACCTCTTTCAGTACCCAAATTCAAAAAAAATTAGGCACTGAGTGCTGGCAAAAAGGTACTTTCACACTTTCCCAGTTCTTTCTTCAGAGTATAATTTTCAATAGTAAGTTCTTCAATTCTTCTTAATAGCCTCTCAAGAACTCCTGAATCGTCAACATTGCTACTGCTTTTCAACTGCGTTTCTTCTTTTTCATTATCATTCAACTCTAAGAACTGAATAATCTTTCTTGCGTTTTTCGCTCTAATATTGCCACTATTATAGAATCTATGTAGTGACGGCTGAGAATAACCCACTGATTCACAGAACTCTAATTCTGTCATGTTTCTTTTTCTTAGGGTCTCCTTTATCATTTCTCTTGTTAGCTCCATAAAATATATCCGTTTAAGCTTGCGTTAATACTTCACTTTAACTACGTTTGTACTGTTAAAAACAACAGAATGTTTATACAAATATAACATATACAACAATAGGTTATCAATTACACTTAAAAAACTACGTAAAAGACAAATGACAAAGGCAACAACCCCTAACACTATCGCAACTAGAAGAGTAAACGGTAATTTTTTGTGGACAGTATATTCAAATGCTTTGAGATACAAGCAACTTGAATTTAAACAAAGATTAATTGATATGTCTGGAGGGAATGAGCAGACTCTTTGGCAATCATTCAACCGAGTTCAAACTATAGAAGGGAAGGAAGACAACTTTAATGCTGAAATAATTGGGGTTATGGTTCAAATATTTTGCGAGAATGAAATAAAGGTAAAGTTTGAGCTAACAGACCTAGAGAAGTTAAAAATGAAGTACAGTGCAATTATCCAAAATAAGCAGGAAACATTACCTCTATTCCGTAACTAGCCATAACCACCGCCCAATCAAAGGCGGTTATTTTCATTATGACACAAAAAATTAAAATACTGGAAGATAGAGCTCTTATCAGAAAGTTTTGGAGATGGCACAAAGTAAGGGTAGATAAAGCTAATACAAAGTATGACTTAGACTATTTGGAAAAAGTAGAAGATATGATTTTAATGTGTGAAAGTTACTACAAAGCTGAGTATGTACAACGCAAGGCATTAGAGAAGGAAAATCAAATACTACTGCTACGTATCGAAAACTTAAAGGAGCAACTTTCATTTGAGAAACAACAATCTGACTTATTTCTCCGAATAGCATTGCAAAGAATCAAAGATTTATTAAGAATCAAAAATAAGCAACCATGACAAATATTACAGCAAAACAGAAAAAAGCATTGCTTAATGAGAATAAGGAAACACCTAAAATTATTCCATTCGACAGTCCTAAGGTTGCATCAAAGTCTTATACAATTCCACAGTCATCCAGTGTCTCAATCAATCAAATTTTTGCTAAAAAGATTGATAGAAACGTAGAGATTAAGCCTATTATCCCCACTGTATATATTTCAGGGTCAAGGTTTGCGGTAAAGGGAGACATTTCTATGATTAGTGGCAAACCCAAAGCAGGAAAATCTACAATCACGAAAATGGTTTTAGCCACATCATTAATGAAAGAAATTCCTAAAGATTTTGATTCATTAGGAATAGAATCAAAGTACTGTGAAGGTCAATATGTCATTTACATAGACACAGAACAAAACCCAGCCGACACCTTCGAGTTCTATAATGAAGTAATTAAACTAACTGGATTAAAAAAGGAGCCTGAAAACTTCCTTGTACTTAATTGGCGAGATTTTGACTATCTGCAATGCTTAGAACATTTAGTGGCTATTTTTGACCAAATCCCCAACATCTACATGATTGTATTGGATGGGATTACGGACTTAATACCTAGCTCAAACGATGAAACCAGTTCTGTAATGTTGATACGGTATCTAATGAAGGAAAGTACCGTTCGGAACACCTGTATAATCGCTTGTATTCACGAAAACGGTGATTCTGGCAAAATGAGAGGGCATATTGGAGCAGAAGCCGCCCGAAAATGTCAGGGCACTATTTCTGTAAGATATGATGAGGCCAAAAAGGTGAGAGTAATTAAACCGTTGTTTCTTCGTAGGGGCAAAATGTTTGAAGAAATATATTGGGATAGTGAGAGCGGTATCCCTCGAAGTTGTTCGGCTGAATTAATCGAAAAGTTAAAGTCAGAACAAGCTACAGAAGACAAACGCAAAATCGAGTGTGAGGAGATTTTAAACCAAGTGTATATCAAAGCAAAGGATACAGGCTTAAACAGTGCAGAGCTTTTGAAATACGTTAAGACCTACCAACCAAGTAAAAAAGGGGAATCGGCAGACGCTTGCAGAAAAAGAGCAGGCAGGTACATTGAATCAATGAAAAAACTAGAGTTGATTACTGAAAAAGACAACCTTTGGTACTACGACCGAACTGGACAACAGGAATTATTTGATAGCTAAATATAAAGAAACCCCGTGCCGTGTGGCATGGGGTTTTTCATTTTTCATTAAAACTAAGTTTTTAGGAGTGATTTTAGAATGATTTATAGACCCCTTTACGCCCATCCCTATATGGATGGACGGACGGACGGATATATATCTAGGGTAAGCGTCCGTCCGTCCACCCTATTTTGTCCAGTTTTGAGTAAAAATTAGGGCAAAAAAATAGGAAGGATTCAAGCCTATTTTTTAGGGTTTTGAATCCTTCCTTCAGGGGTGGACGGACGGACGTTTTACTATATATGCCCCCGCGTCCGTCCGTCCATCCGTCCGTCCACTTTTTTTTCTTCATTTTGCAAGATTTTAGCTTTCATTTAGCTATCAATTTGCCCACCGTTTGTACTGCATATAAGTTCTATATATTTTCTTTCTTCAATAGTGCAATATGGAGGTATTCCAAATGCCTTAATAATTGCAATAATTTGACGTGGCGTAAAAGTTTGTTTTGTTTTTTTTATTCCAATTTCATGCGGTAAGTCTTCGCACCAAATCGAAAAAATAGTTCTATTGATATTGTATAATCTTAGAAAATCTTTTTTTGTGATACTGTTTTTCATAGTTGCCTGCATTTACTTAACCTTTCGTAAAGTTACGCAAACTTAACGTTTACGTATCACTAAACTTTGAACTAAGTTTGTACAACTTAATCACTAAGATATTTTTAAATATTTTCAAAATAAATGACTGTTAGTTATGTAGTAGATGGCAAAACCTATACCTATGAGTTGGATGATTCAGCGGTATTAAATAGTATAAATCTGGATTCGCTTGATTTGTCAAACATTCGCTTTATAGATTGGAATTCAGGTTTTGATAATCCTATATCAATGCCTCAGGGTTTCGGGGATGGTTCGGCAGGTAGTTTTGATTTGCGCTATCAAAATTCCCTTAATGCAATGTCGTATCTAGGGAATCTCTCAAAGGCAACTAATAAGGAGGATTTTGATAGATGGTACGGGAAATTCAAAGATACTATCTACAATGAGTTGATATATGAAACAAATATCCTTACCAAAGAAGTAGAACGATTTAAAAACGATTATGGAAATGTCACAAATCCAATTTCTGAAAAACTTGATGAAGTTGTAACAGTGGCAAATGAAGCAAAAAAATTACTTGCTGGGTTTGCAAGCATGGCTTCAATAGTTGCAGTATTGACAGAAATAACAGCCGTATTAATCCCATTAGGTGCAATTTTAGGCGCTATTATAGTGATTGATTCTACAGTAAAAAAACAGGAATTACCACAAAGAGAAAAAGCAATTTTACTACAGGCTCAAAAGGTTCAAAACTTGATTGAAGCTTACAAATCAGATGCTCTTTATAATTCTCTAAACAGATTTGAAACTAAAGTACCTAAGCCTGTTACTGGTTCTAATGATAATCCATTTAGTGATTTATATGTAGCAGCTCTTATTATTTTACTTGTATTTCTTTTGTACAAATTCATTAATAGATAATGGCAAATGTCCCCCATGTTGCTATTGTCGCAACTACCAAACGAATTAACTACAGTGAGCTATTTAAAGCCACTGAAGCAATAATCTATCAAATCAGAAACCACGTCACCCAACACTGGGATAAAAATGTTTACTATGGTTTGACGGCTGAAATTAAAGCCTATGAAAATATTAGCTCTGTGCCTTATGGGAGTTGGTTGGTTACAATCGATGAAGAAATAGACACTAATTCTTACGGCTATCACTACGTATTAGAGAAAAATGAGTCATTCGCCCCTAAGGGTACACCATACGCACGACTTAAATACGACAAGATTTGGACTCTAATACTTAGTCATGAGGTCACAGAGCTTTTAATTAATCCATACCTACAAAACTTTAGATATGCTGAAATTGGAGGTAAAAAAGTAAGGCTTGTTGTTGAGCCGTCCGACCCTGCACAATTTAAGGATTTTGGCTATCTGGTAAATGGTGTATTGGTTTCTGACTTTACGACCCCAAACTATTACGATTTAGTTTGGACACCTAATACTAGATATTCATGGACGGGTCAAATATCAAAACCTCTGGAACTATTGGAAAACGGCTATTTCAGTTTTCAGTATTTAGACAGGTTAGATGTCTGGTTTCAGATGTGGAAAGTTAGGGGACAAATAGTAACCAAGAATGTTACTGATTTGGCAAGCAACAACAAGGGTACAACCACTATTCTAATTTTTATCATTATCCTAATTATTTACTACTGGTATGGAAGAAAACAAAAGTAGAAGGGGTTTCATTTGGCTAGTGTTCGGGGTCTTTGTAACAGTTGGTATTTTCTTATACTCCAAGATTAGTACAGCTACTAAGCTAACGTATAAAATCATGACCCCTGAAAGTATTAGTTTCAATTTCAGCAACTTTAAACTGACATGGTTGCAACCAGTTGAAATTACTAATCCGACAAATACGGGTATTTGGTTACGGCTAATCCAGTTTGATGTATTGTTAAAAGGCTCAACAATTGGTTCAGGCTTTTTGAATGAAAGTGTAGTGATACAATCTCTAAACAAAACCATCTTAAAAGTGCCCTGCACAATTGGAGTGCTTGACATTTTAACGGCTATTCCCGATTTCATTGACCAATTTTCAAAGCGTACAGTAACATTCGATTTAAAAGGAAATATCAACGCTGAAGGTTTTACAATTGGTGTCGAGAGTTCCGCAAACCTAACCATTCCAAATCTATCATTCTTAAAATAAGATGGCTTATATCGAACAACGATTACCCGTGTATTATGCCACTTTGCAAAAGGAATACGGCTTATCCTATACCGATATTCAAGGACTTGACAAAAATAACCGTGTCTATGTACTTGAAATTGCAAAGGCTGACACGATGAAAGATAAAGGGTATTCAACAACCCAAATCTTAGACTACTACAAAAAGCAAGGTTACAATGCAACTCAGGTTTCGAGCATTGAAAATTACCTAACAACACGAACAGTAAAAGATGCCAACGGACAAACTGGACAGTCAAAACTCTATAAAACAGTAGAGGATGTTCAAAAGATTTCGGGTGCTGTTTTACCAATTGCTGAAAGTCTGGCAAAAATATTCGGGATTGGTGGTAATTCGCTAAATAGTCAAATCAATATCCCTAACCTTTCTGACTATAAAGCAGTGTCAACGGATGGATATACTAATTACAAGATTGATCCAGCAACGGGTAAAATCTTAGAAGGTACAGGCGTCGACGTTACACCGCCAAAAGTCAACGTATCCAGTTTACCGTTTGGCTTATCGGTAGAAACATTGGTCTTAATCCTGCTATTTCTCATAATCCTGTATTTATACTTTAAACCGTCCGAAAAGACCACTAAAGGCAAAAAATAAACCTCTTTCAAAACTTTTCAAACTTTTTAACAACCCACTAATAAAATGGCTTATTCTTCAGATAAAAAAGTCAAAATCTTAATCAATGGCGGTGCTCAAAACGGGCAAAACGGATACAGTAACTTGTTTGTTGGTCAAGATGACGCAGGCAACAGATTTTTCTTACAAGTAGAAACAAGTGGTGCAAATCGTGTTTGGATGTACAAAACTCGTTCTTGGGCTTCACTTCATACTTCTACAGGTGATACCAAAATTGACCCTAAAGTAGATTATTCGGGCTTTTTGGATGTGGCACAACCTGACTTTGTGAGCAATGCCGATGGATTAATCCCAGACGTAAATATCACTAATGATGCAGGGGGACGCTTAAAGGCATTGACCAACCCATCAGGAAACACACCTGTATTCTCATTGTTCGGTGATGGTATCACGACAAACCCATTTGCAAATGGTACTACTGACAGCATTTACACACCTCCTGTAAAAGCTACAGCGTCAGGCATCCTTGCCAGTATTTCGGAGTTTTTCACACAAAACCCGTTAACCTCTTTGGCTATTGCTGCAGGTATTATTATTGGCGGTGTTTGGCTCTATAACAATATGGATGAAGGGGGTAAGAAGAAAAAGAAACGTCGTGGCTAGTAAAAAACTTTAGTAGGGGTAAAAGTCCCCTACTTTTCAAACAATCACTTATAAAAAGCTGACAAATGGCACGTATCAAAATCACTAAGAAAATGACTGCTAAACAAGCAGAAAAGGCAATCAAGCGACTCGATGACGAAGAAAAAAGAGTATCACTTGTTAACAAGGCATACGCTAAAAAGGAGAAAGTCGAACGCATGAAAAAATAAGGTTTCAGGGCTTAGACTTAAATCTAAGCCCTAAACCATAAAGCTCTAAAATCATGGAAAAAGACTTTGAAAGATTAGAGAGATTGTTGAGGAGTTCAAAGGCTACTATTTGGCGTATAGAAAACAACTCAGGCGTAAAAAAAGGTAGCTACGAAGGAGAAACAACGGAAGACGCTATTCAAGCACTTAGAGACCGTTACAATGACCTTTCAGCAGGTAATTACGTACTCAAATATCGTAAAGCCTCAACAAACGAAAAGGGACAGGATTCTGAAAACTTTGTTGT
This sequence comes from Flectobacillus sp., assembly GCF_049240685.1. NCBI lineage: Bacteria > Pseudomonadati > Bacteroidota > Cytophagia > Cytophagales > Flectobacillaceae > Flectobacillus > Flectobacillus sp. The sequence continues at coordinate 21,210 of NZ_JBMLSD010000456.1, read as the reverse complement.
TCCTCGTAGCGGTAAAGAATCTAGTAACTATCAATCATCAAACAACATGGGAGACTCTCTACAAACCTTACTGCAAATTGTACAACAACAGGCAGAAATGAAGGTTGAAATGCAGTACATGAAAAAAGAGTTAGACCAACTCAAACAGGAGGTAAAAGCCATTTATGATGACCTAACCGACGACGACCCCGAAAATGACAAATCTGCTTTAGATAGGCTCTCAGAAATAGCCGATAAAGTACCCAAAATTGCCAATACTGTTAAGTCATTCAAAGACTTATAAAAGCTAAACAAGGAATCTTAAAACTGTAAAATAACATGGAAACTGCAAACACTAAAAACCCTAAAGATATTGTATTTGAATTTGCTGATATGCTATCAAAAGCATTAGGCACAAACGAAGATCCCAACATTGAAAAAGCTTGTGTAGTACTAATGCACATGACCGAATTAGGGCACAAAAACCCTGCATTTATCCGTAAAGTGTTTTCAGATAAGTTTATGTCTGAAATCGCTGATTTAGTGCCAAAATTCCAACGTGGCGAACTGGGAATGTTTGATTTAATCCCAATCGGCACTAGACTCAAAAAAGTGTTTGAAGATGCTTGATAACGAAAACCAATACCTAACCACAAAGCCCAACTATACGGTAATTATCGTGCTTGGGCTTCTTCTCTTATACTTATTAATCAAAGACGAACTGGCACAGAGCGCACAGATTAACAATGAGAATAAAATCATTGAAGACCCTAATTATAATCTAGCCTCTCAACTTCGTTCAGCGTTCAACATTTCACTTATTTCTGATTGGATTACTACCTATGACGAAGATATGATTTTTGACGTAGCAGGTAAAATTACAGACTGGCAAGGGGTACAACAAGCCTATTACAAACTGTACTCTGAAACCCTGATTTCAAGGCTTGGAAAAGTATTCAAAGACTCCCCCCAAAAGTTGAATCTGTTCTACTCAAAGGTATCAGGTACAAAGAATACTAATCCATTAATCCCCAAAGGTGGAAACCTGAAATTAGGGGCACAAACGACCTCAATAAACCCAACTACAGCCTTTGACCTTGAAGATTCTAGGATTGTACTCAGGACTTATTCAGCAGGTAAAGAAGTAGGTAAATATCTTGGAGACTTCAATAAGCAAATCAAGGGCATCACGTATGCCGTTATCGAAATTCCTTGGTATGTAGTACTTACCAAAAAGGCACTTGTAGTTAAAAACGACCTAATCACATATTAATCATGACAAACGATTTTTTAGGCTTTGGGCTAAAACACACTACCGAGTTAGTGACCAAAAACCCACAGGATGTATCTAGCCACTGTATGGCTATTGATTTCGAAAATACAGGGGACAATACGGCATATATCGCAATCAAAGGCGGTGATGAAAATGTAAAATATACCCTTGCAAAAGGTGATGCCGTTTCTTTCCCTCCCAACGGTTCTACCAATCCAATTTTGCGTGTAGAAGATACTTTTGTTATCACCTTCCAAGTAGGTGCAGGACAAAGTAAAGTACAGGTTACAAAAGGTTATGCAACTCCAAAAGTATTATCATTCCCATGATTAGAAAACGTATCAATATTCAATCACAACTTGATGCAGTAAATCAAGCGGCTGCACAAGCCCTTGCATCTGCACAAAGTGCCGTTTCTGTATCTCAAGGTCAAGCAACGTCAAGACCTTCTACAAGACCTGTTTTTGCATTAGATTTCGCCAATAGTCGCTTTTGGGATCCGAGATTAACTTTCACTCGTTCAGGAGGTGACATTGCTACCTACATTGACAAGCAAGGCGTATTACGAACTGCAAAAGGCAATCAACCCCGATTCACTCACGACCCCTTGACAAAAAAATGTTTAGGGTTGCTTAGAGAAGAATCTCGAGCTAACCTATTTACCTATTCGAATAGCTTTTCTAGAACCGAATGGGGAAAGGTTCGTTCTAATATCGTGATAGATGCCAATGTTCTTGCTCCTGATGGTCTCCCATCTCAAAAATTAGTAGAGGATACAACAGCGAACCTTTCACACCAAATTAGTAGAGGAGATATAGTAGCAACAGTTGGACAGAAGTATTCTAGTTCAATTGCAGTCATGATGGCCGAAAAAAGATATGTACAAGTTCAGCTATCGGGTGCATCTGTGTACGGAGGAATAAACCCAGCTGTAAACGTTGACCTCCTAACTGGTAGTATTGTTCAAACATTCAATTGTGAATCTGCAACAATTGAAAGGACTTCTCTAGGATATTACATTGTTACTGTAACACAGACAGTTTCTGTAGCGGGTAATACAGGCATCAACCTACTATTGCTTGACGATAACAAGAATATTCAGTATACAGGAGACGGGGTTTCAGGTGTATATGTTTTCAACGGACAAATCGAGCTAGGAGCATTCTCAACATCCCCTATTGTGAATACTACAACAGTACAAACAAGAGGAGCAGACGCTATTAATCTAACTGGAACAAACTTCCAAAAGGCTGTTGGAAACCTGAGTGAATTCACAGTATTATATTCTGCACTTAAGGCGAAAGTAAGAAATACTTTCACCGATTATTATAGAATTTCTGGAGATGACACAGCAGGTGGAAATAACTATTGTAAGCTAACTGACCATCAAAATTCACCTCGAATATACCCTGAGGTAATGAAAAATGGAGTGCAAACATATTCATACATGAATGTGAATAATGCACCATTTGGCTCATTTTTCAGTCATGCAATAGCCGTTTCTGCTACCAATACAAAGTCATTCGTTAATAATACTGCTGACTTTTCGGACAATGATGTTCAAGTACCATCAAATTTGAATAGAATTGATTTGTCTGGAGGTGTTACAACGATTATTGCTCATTTCGCAATATGGAATTCACGCTTAACAGATGCAGAAACTCAAGCGCTTACTACCACAGGACTTTCAGGGAAAAATCCTAATCAGATTCCCACGATTGCAGATATAAACCGTTCTGCCTTCGTCGCACCAGAGTCTTTATTATGTTCAATATCACGTCAACACTTCACAATAGACGGAACAGGTGCAAGCATCACCAGAAACATTCGTTTCAATTTCGATTTTGATTTTGAAATTGTAGATTCCAGTGGTTGCGCTATTACCTCCCAACCGTCTGCATCGTGTTTGGCAAACACTGATAACGCTTTAGTTTTTAGTGCGCCACTGGGTAAAAGTCTAACCTATGCAGTGACTCCAAAATTTGAGTATTAACCCTAACCGCCAACAAAACAATGAAGAAGGCTTTAATTACCACTAAATACCCTGTAACGGTTATTCCTACACAAATGCGTTTTGGTTTAACCCGTGATATGTTCGAACTGGAAGGACAAAAACTTTGTGAAATCTCATACGAAATTTTAGCAGATAAGTACCTAAAAACAGTCGAAGTGCCCGACGAAGTAGGAAACCGTACTGAAGAAATTGAATTAGATTTTGCAACACCTGTTTTGTATCATTCAGACCGCAAAATCATTCCTTATGCAATGTATCTGCTTATTGAGCAATACAGAATTAGTAATGAACCCGAACTACTTCAGCAAATCAATACTGCTCTTTTTTCATTCCAGTTCGAAGGCTCTTTGTCTGGTTTCTCCCTTCAGGTATCAGATATTGCCTAGTCATGAATGACATTGTTGTACGATATCTTGAAAACGTAGAGAAATCAGACCTTTGGAGGCTCGAAAAACCTGTACGTTTCAAGGTATCGCAATACGGAACAATCATAATACCACAGGGTTATATCACAGATTTTGCAAGTTCACCGCAAATACTTTGGTGGTTTGTTCCGCCTATTGGAAAGTACAACCGAGCAACACTTTTGCATGACTTCCTTTATGAAAACAGAATACTAGGGTTTAATTACTCAAACAGGGAAGCCCGAAAAATAGCCGATGACACTTTTCTATTAATAGCTAATCAAACAGACCCTAAAGCTAAAATTAAGCACTACATCATGTATCTAGCTTTAAGACTCTTTGGTGGCTTCAGGTGGATTAAATAACCTTGTTATGAATCAAAAAATCATTGTGATTGTGCTAGTACTCTTAATCCTGTACTACACAGTTTTTAAAAGCAACGCAAACGACCTACCAACCACTATGCAACCTATCGACACAACAGTAAGAGGGCAACGGAACAAAAACCCTCTGAACATCAAAAAGGGAGGCTCAACCGACTGGCAAGGAACAGTCGGATACGACGAACAGGGGCACGCCATTTTTTCCAGTATCGAATATGGAATCAGAGCTTCACTAAAAGACCTTTCTGGCAAGATAAACAGAGGGGTAAACACTATCAATAAAATTGTAAGTGTTTGGGCACAAGCTAATACAGGCAACTACGCCAACTATGTATCTAGCAATTCCAAAATAGATAAAAATGCAGTTCTAACCTTTGACAAAGAAACCATGCGAAAAGTAGTGTACTATATGGGAATCTGGGAAAGTAAATACAAGATTTCAAAAGAACAGTACGACACCGCTTGGAATATGCTCTCATAAATGGATATAACCTCTTTCTCTCCACTTCTAAACATAGCCGTTTCATTGTGTTCTGTTATTGGCTTATACATAGCCCAAAACAATAGAATTATCAAAGCAGAGGCAAAACTAAGCGAGTTAGAATCCCGCTTAAACCGTAAAGACAAGTATGATGATGACCTCAAAAAAAAGGTTGATGACATACAGCACATTGTAACTGAAGTTGCAACTATCGTAAAGCAAATAAAGACTTAGGAAAATGAGAAATGACAATAGTAAGGAACTCGAAGAACTGAGAAAAGAAATAGAACTCTTAAAGCAAAGAAAAGGGCTGTTTTCTGGACTTACTGAAGGTGCTCAAAATACTTTCAAAAGCCCTCTTACCTCTATTGTCTCAGTATTATTTGCAAGTCCAGTAGTTTATAAAGGCATTATCCAAAATGATACAACTCTGATTTCTTTAGGGCTTGGTATTGTGTCAAATGGATTACTAACTAATGAAAAAAACCCTCAATAAACCCCTAATCAAATGAAATGGTTAAAATCTTTCTTATTGGTTCTACTCTCTTGTGTGGGACTCTTATTTATGGCTTCAGAAAGTCAAGCAAAACCCAAAACCCCAACGACAATCTATTTATCTGATACAGCAAAGGTTATTCACGTTCCCGACTGCACTTTTGACACCATCCGACTAGGTGAAAGAACCAAGCTGAAAAACAAAGGCAAACGGTACTACTACACTAACAAAGAATGTACAGTTGTAGAAGTAGATAAAAAAGAAAAATCGTGGATCAGCATTGTAGCAAAATTTATACGGAAAGTTCTCAAAGTGTAGCAGATTCCTAATCCTTTTAGCTCCATATAATTAAAAACCCCTCTGACTATGTCGGAGGGGTTTTTTGATGGGATATTAGTTTGTAGCAATCAAATAGACAACTGATATACCCAACTCTTCAATAAAGCTCTTTAGCTCTGCTATGGCAGGTGTAATTGTAGCTTTACTTACTAATACAAGTAACAAGTTCGAATCATAAACTCTCCTTTTGTAGTAAATTACTTGCCCTATAATTCTTTGCATATCGCTTGCTGTCAAATTATCTACAACCTTTAATTCAATACCAATACTTCCATTTCCAATATCAATATCAGCCTTTAAGGCTAGAAAACCTCCTATACTGTATTGTCTATGAACAGTATCTTTTCCATAAATTAAACATAATTGTTCATGGATAAACTTTTCAAGGTCTGATTCACTTGATAACCTCCTTTTATTAATAATGAGGTTATTTAGGATTTCAATAACATCGTTTTTATCTATTCTCAAAAGTATCTCTGAGGCAAAAGATTCTAATGATTCAAAACTGTATGACTGCTCAATTAGGTTGTTACTAAGTGATTTATACAAGTCATTTGTTATTGACATTTTAACCGTTTTATTGACTCTCTTTCTGGTCAAGCTGTCTATTTCAGACTTAATATTTGTCAAAATAATTTCTATTTTTTGACGGCATACACACCTTTCACTAAGTAGTTTTAGATTATAAAGTCTATTAACAGAATTTACAAACTCATACAAATCTGTCTCAGATACACTATTCTTATCAATCAATGAAAGATAGTTTTTAATAGTAGATTTTTGGATAATATTATTCATGTGCATTAGGTTTAGAATATTTTTTTTCAAGCTTTTCAAGTGGTTCTGAAAATTCTGATAATATATCTTGCATACCTAACCAAGCATAATCATGATAGACTTTGTCTTTTATCATGTTGCTTGTTGAGTCTGAAAGAATAAAAATATACTTGTTTTTCGTTCTGTATGGTATTGATGGAACATATTCATACGAAAGAACCGCTTTAGGTTTATTCTCTAACATTGAGTTTTTCAATTGTTCTGAAAAGCTTTTTGAACTCTCAACATTAAACGATTTCCCAACAATGTATAAATCAGGGAATCTCTTTTGTAAATTGTTTACCCAATTTTTTATCTTATTCTCATTAACCTCATTAGAGTTGTCAGAGTGTTTAAAAAAGAATAAAACCTTCGCTTCAGAGTTATAAACAGGCACTTGCTTTTGAACTGTACAGGAAGCAAGTAAAAGGCAGAATAATACTTTTTTCATTACATTAAGTGTTTGGTACTATTAATTATCAAAATTTTATTCATGATGTCAGCATAGTGTTTTTGGGTGGTAACTATGCTTTTATGCCCCAATATCCTACTAACTACTTCAATCGGAACCTTATTAGTCAAAAAGAACATACCCGCAGTTTTCCTTCCTATTTTGGTGGTGAGATTAAAAGGTAAAGACAGCATCTTTTCCAATACATCCAAAGCCCTATTTATTCTATATGTGGGTTGTGTAGGTAGCTGATAATCATACTTTTCTAACATTTTTCGTGCCCTGGGAAGAATTGGAATAATTTGTAAACTCTTATTCCTAGTCTTGCCTCTTGTAATCTTAATACAATCAGAGTCGAAGTTATCTTTACCTAATTTCAAAAGCTCGTTATTATCCAAACTGGTATAGGTTGAAAATAGGAATAAATCGACACAGCTTTGAAACTGCTTATCTGAAAACTTTAATTTCTCAATAGCTTCTACCTGTTCCTCACTCAGATATAAAATTGGCTTTGATGGGTCACGGCTGAAGGATTTCAAGCTCAATTTATTCTCCTCACAAAATCCCTCATCAATACAGTAATCTAAAACCGTGTTAAGATAGCTTATATTCCTAATTGCATGATTATTGGACATTTTTCCGCCTGAAAGAAGGTGCTTGTAGTACTTCTTCTCAAAGCCTTTTTTTACTTCGTGAATTTGGTGATTTTCTCCTACAAAACTTTTCAGATGGTCACGGGAATAATACCATTTCTGAATGGTCTTTTCTGATAACTCCTTATCAGTGCCCTTGTAGCTCTCTTTTTCGTCCTTAATGTATTTTTCAAAAGCTTGTACAAGTGTAGGAGGTGGAACGTCCTTTTCAAGATACATTTTTCGAACGGTAAAAGCGTCTGGAACGTCAAGATTGTTGATAATAGATTTTAGTGTGGTTCTTACATTTTCTAGGGCTTTTCTATCTTCGTGTAGTTCTTCACTACTTCCAATGATAGTTTGTGCTTTCTGAAGCCAATTTTCAGGCTTACACCTGACACCCGAAAAGAAATCTGAAGCGGTCACACCATTGACTGTCAAACGAACATAGATAGGGGTTAGATTGGTGTGTGGATTGTGGTTTTGTGAACGTAAACGGAACTTGATAGAATACAACATTCTTTTTTCATATAGAACTTTTTTTGTTATGTGATTAATAGAGTACCCTAATAACTATACAGTACCCATATTAGTACAAAAAGCAAAAAGCCCTAACATTAAGTATTTTATACTAGAAACCTTAAAGTATGGGCATAAAAAAAGCCACTCGAAAGTGGCTTTACTGTGCTGTGCTCCCTCTCCTGGGCTCGAACCAGGGACCCCATGATTAACAGTCATGTGCTCTAACCGACTGAGCTAAGAAGGAATCTCTTTACAATTTTGTGTTTCTTTGTTCCTGAATTGTGATGCAAAATTATGCGCTTTTTTGTTACTATGCAAGTGTTTTAAGCAAAAAAATTACAAAAAAACGCACACTTTTGTATTATTCCCTGATTTTCAAAAACTTATCTTGTAAACTTTTTTTTAAATTTTTATACCATCGGAACGTGAATAACCTTTTTTGTCTCAAAAAACTCTTCTGTGAAGTATTCGTGTAGTTCAAAGGTTCTTGTCTTTTTTCCTAATTCTTTTAATTCTTCTCCCAAATCGCCTCCTTTCAAATACAAAATCCCGTTTTTGAGCTTATTGTAGCAGTTGATGTTCACTTTGCCTTTTACCCATCCGTAAAATGGAGTAATACGTGTTACGGCACGACTCACGATAAAATCGTATTCGCCATCTACTTGCTCAGCACGGATTTGTTCGGCACGTACGTTTTCCAAACCTAGGGCGTTTGCTACTTCTGTTACGACTTTAATCTTCTTGCCAATGCTATCAATCAAATGAAATTGACAATGCGGAAACATAATCGCCAAAGGAATGCCTGGGAATCCACCGCCTGTACCTACGTCCAAAATTTCAGAGAAATCTTTGAAGTTGACAACCTTGGCAATACCCAATGAATGAAGAATGTGTTTTTCGTAGATGTTCTCAATATCTTGGCGAGATACCACATTAATTTTTTCGTTCCACTCACGATATAATTCGCCCAATTGAGCAAACTGTGCTTTTTGCTTCTCGGTGAGCTGTGGAAAGTATTTTTCTATTAGTTTTGAATCGTTCATAATCGAAAATATGGATAAATAAATTGGTAGGATAGACTAACGCCAACGCATTTTCTTGCGCTTAGGCAGGGTATTGACCACGCCCATCACTACATAGTAAACTGTCATTAAAAAATCCCAATAGGGAATACTGTATGAAGATATGGTTCGGTCGAGACGTGTATTGATTTTACCCAAAACTACCCATTGAACAATCAATCGAAGCAGCCAAAATCCTAATACACAATATACTAGCTGACTAAACACTACCAAAGGTATTAATATGATAAAACTTAACCAAAATAATATCTGAGAGCTCGCTATTATGCCAAGCGTAAGTTTATGATTGGTTTTGTAATGCTTACTTACTGAAATATGTCGAGTCTTTTGGCGATACCAATCTTGCCAGCTATGTTTTGGAATAGAATACATAAATGAGGCTTCGTCCAAACAAATAGCGGTATTCTGCTCGTTGGCTACGTCATTCATGAATAGATCATCGTCACCACCCAAGATATTGGTATGTTTTGCAAACCCTCTGTTTTTGAAAAATAGAGATTTACGATACATCAAATTGCGACCTACGCCCATATAAGGCATTCCGTATAGTGCCAATCCAAAATACTGAACCGCCGTCAAAAGGGTTTCGTAGCGAATAAACTTATTCAGCGTAGTTTTTTCTGGAAAATAGGGTGAAAAACCTAAAACAATTTCTTTGCCTTTGGTCAAGCATGAAGCCATTGATTGAATCCAAGTGCTCGACTGAGGGCGACAATCGGCATCGGTCAATAGAATCACATCGTATTTAGCTGATTTTATCCCTAAAGTCAATGCATATTTTTTGGGAGATAAATGCTCTGGTGTTTCTTCTATTCGGATAAAACGGAGATGCCTGAAATTATGCGCTTCGGTCAGTAAAAAATCGTAAGTACCATCATACGAGCGGTCATCTACGACGATAATTTCAAATTTGGGATACTCTTGTGTATCGAGCACAGGTAATAGCTCTTCGAGATTACGGATTTCGTTCCAACTACATACAATCACCGATACAGGAGGCAATGCCACCAAATCGCTGATAGGTGCTTCATATTGATTGATTTTATTGAAAACATTCAATATAAAATACAGTTGAATCCCAAGGGATAATAGGAACAAAATGAGTAAAAAAGGAACCAAAGCGAACTGACTATTAAGTTTTAAAACGCAAAGATAGTGAATCCTTATCACTGCAATGCTGATAAGTGCGTAGATTTTGGTAACTTTGCAGGCTTTTCGAAAAAGTAGAGTTGCTTAATTATGACCTACTTGTAAGATAGAGTTCATTTTATTTTAGTACGAAAATATGACTTTTGACATACATAGCACCGACCCCAACAGCAAGGCTAGAGCAGGGGTGATTCATACCGACCACGGAGATATCCAAACGCCTATCTTTATGCCTGTGGGTACAGCAGGCTCAGTAAAGGCTGTTCATCAACGTGAATTAAAGGACGATATTAAAGCCCAGATTATTTTGGGAAATACCTACCATTTGTACCTACGCCCGGGTTTAGATGTACTAGAACGCGCAGGAGGTTTGCATAAATTTAATGGTTGGGATAGACCAATTTTGACGGACTCAGGTGGGTATCAGGTATATTCATTGGCGGGTACTGGTCGCAAAATCAAGGAAGAAGGGGTTACTTTCAAATCACATATTGATGGCTCAATTCATCATTTCACGCCTGAGCGTGTGATGGATATTCAGCGAAGTATCGGTGCCGATATTATCATGGCATTTGACGAATGTACGCCATACCCATGCGATTACACGTATGCACGTGAGTCGATGGAAATGACGCATCGTTGGCTCAAGCGTTGTTGTGATCATTTTGATGCTACCGAACCAAAATACGGTTACAGCCAAACGCTTTTCCCTATTGTTCAAGGTAGTGTTTACAAAGATTTACGTGTAAAATCTGCGGAGGTAATCGCTAGTTTTGAACGTGAAGGTAATGCCATTGGAGGCTTGTCGGTAGGAGAACCTGCCGAAATGATGTACGAAACGACCGACATCGTAACAGATATTTTACCAAAAGATAAACCACGTTATTTGATGGGTGTAGGTACGCCTGCCAATATCTTGGAAGGGATTGGATTAGGTATTGATATGTTCGACTGCGTTATGCCTACTCGTAATGCTCGTAACGGTATGTTGTTTACGACAGAGGGTATTATCAATATCAAAAATGAAAAATGGAAGGATGACTATTCGCCGATTGATGCTGGTTTGGATAGTTATGTGAGTAATTTTTACACAAAAGCCTATTTACGCCATTTGGTAAAGGCAGAAGAAATTTTGGGCGCTATGATTGCTAGTGTGCATAACCTAACGTTCTATTTATGGTTAGTTGGTCAAGCACGTGAACATATCTTGGCAGGAACTTTCCGTGCATGGAAAGACCAAATGGTTGTAAAATTGATGCAAAGACTTTAGGGGTATTGAGTTTTATAGAGTAAATGATGATTTATTGATTATTTTCATAGGAATTTTATCAGTAGAGACGCAATGATAGCCTCTCTACTGATAGAATCCAAAATTTAAAATAATCTCTCCATGTTAAATCACTCCATTTGGAATAAGGTCAATACAGCATTTTTTTGAGAACTGTATTTACTTCTCTTTACCAAAACACTGTAAGATTTTATTAAAAATGGTATTGTTTTCGTAAAAACCTTGAAATAAAGTAGAGTTGGGTCCATACGAAAATACCATTACTGGAATACCTGTATGATCAGGTGTTGCAAAACTGCCTTCGAGTTTTCCTGTCGTAAAACTACCATCATGAAGCGTCAAGCCACCTGTTTCGTGATCGGCCGTAACGATAATAGTTGTTTCGCCATTTTTATCGGCAAAAGCCATAGCTTTTCCTATTACTTTATCAAAATCAATCATTTCGTCTACCACAAATGGCAATTGATTGGCATGCCCACCATGGTCGATTTGAGAGCCTTCTACCATTAAGAAAAATCCGTCTTTTGAGGTAGAAAGTTGTGCAATGGCTTTATCAAAAGCTTGAGACAAATATTCGCCACGTCCTTTTTGTTTGGGTTTTACTAATGAATCCTGCACCAATACAATTGCTTTGCTTGGGTTTGCGGGATTCAATTGTGATAAATCGTTTAGGAACAGGGTAGAAGGATATGCCTTTTTCTGTGCTTCACTGATTAGGGTACTTCCACCTCCAATAGCCAATTTGATAGGGCTTTTCAACAAATCTTTGATGATTTCGCTGCTCCAACTACGTTCGGGCTGGTGTGCATAAAACCCTGCTGGAGTAGCACCCGTAATTTCTTCAGCCACTACGACTCCCGATGGAATCTTGTATCGATTAAGTACCTCTGGCAAGGTCGGAATACTATCACCTTTGGTATCTACTGACAGATAGCGATTATTGGTCTTTTGTCCGGTGGCCATAGCAGTAGCACCCGCCGCAGAATCAGTATTGTAATTATCGGCAGAACTGGTTTTGGACAAACCTATTTGTTTCATTCTAAATACATTCAAATCTCCTTTATTTCCAGTAAATCCTGCATAAATCTGAGCAATACCCATTCCGTCGCCAATCAATAGAATCACATTCTTTGATTTTTTTTGAATTCCATCCGACTTAAAGGTTGGATAGTAGGCTTCATGAGTAGGTTTTACTAAAGAAAGATTACTAGGAAGTTTTTGAAGATACTCACTCAATTGTTCTAAATGGTCGGTACCAATCCAATCCATTCCTAATTTGATAAAACTAATATAGGCAGTGCGATTGTCTGGTGCTCCCCAAAAGCGAACAGTTTTGTGAGCGGCATGCCATTTGATTACAAAGGCTTCCAAACGTTTATATTCATTGGCTGGCAAACGACCTAGCCCATTCCATTTAGAAAAATCTCTAAAAGAGGCACTAATCATCGGAACACGCCACTGCAGATTTGCGGGATAGGTTTCATTATCCCTTCCGTCAAAGTAAAAAATTTCATCAAATTGAGTCCAAGTACTTGGAGCAGGTCGCTCGCCACTTATCACGATTTGAATCGCATTGGGATTGTTTTTTCTATCAAAATATTGACGATAAGGCTGTATCTGTTTTTGTAAAGCAGTTAAAGTAGAGACTCCATCCGTTTTTAAGTCAATCAATAACTGAAATGGTCGGACTCCATTAGGATTAATAGATGCTTCTCTCAAGATAGGTTCTAAATATAGCTTACGAAAGGTACGGGCAGGCGAAATATCTTTATCTTCATGCGAAACAAATATTTCGTCCTTTTGTAAAAATACATCAGCTTCTATCGAACCAAACCCTAGGCCAAATGCCTGATAAAAGGGCTGTTGGTGTTCATAATCATTGTGTGAATGAGCATTTTTGAGTGTGTAGCTTTGGGCAAAAATCGCATTGCCAAAACAACACAGAATGCTAAAAAGAAGGAATTTTTTCATTGATTTTTACGAAAATTGGAATTATTGAATACTTTTTACTCGGTCAGGATAATCAGTAATGAGTCCATCGGTACCGAGTTCTTTCATTTTTTTCATATCCGAAATTTCATTGACTGTCCATGGCATCAATTTTACATTTTTGTCATGGCAAGCTTTTACTCTTTCTGGTGTAACTAACTTAAAATAAGGACTATAATAAACTGGTAAAAAACCTAAAGCATCGAATGTTGCTTCGGGGCTTAGCTCACCCGTCAGAGCAGACAATTGCACTGGCATATATTTGCCTGTATCAATTTGTTTTTTCCAGTGTTTTAAAACAGCAAAGTCAAAGCTTTGAAGGATGATACGGTCGGCAGGTAGGAGTTTTTTTAAGTCTTTATGTACCAAATCCGAAAACTCTTCAACAGTAGCGGGTTGGTAAATACCGTACTCTTTTTCACCCGATTTGATTTCTACATTATACTTTACAGGAGGTAAACCATTCTTTTTGATATATGCTTCGCAGGCCTTTATCATTTCGCTCAATAGAGGCTTATAGGTTGCAACCTTTTGTTGCTCAGGAAAACCCGCATTCCCACGTATTCCAGAATCATATTTCTTGATTTCTTGGTAAGTCATCTGGTACAAATTCAGTGATTTTTCTTCTTGTTTGCTCACTGGCGTACCATCGGGTTTAGACATATAAGAGGATAACATATAAGGCTCATGCGAAACCACCACTTTATGGTCTTTGGTTATGCATACGTCCAATTCGAGTGTATTTACCCCTAAATCTATGGCTTTTTTGAATGCTTCGATGGTGTTTTCTGGCATCAATCCTCTTGCGCCACGGTGTCCTTCTATTTCAAAAGTTTGTGCCAATAAGGCCGATTTAATGGAGGCAAAAGTGAGCAATGTTACTAAAAAGAGCTTTTTCATAAAATTGAATATTTAGTTTTTGGACGAATCGATGATAAACATACTAGTCGGAGTTGTTCAAAAGATACAAGCTTTTTTAACAATTCATATCCCTAACTTATGGCTTTTTAGGTATTAGAATAATTAGTTCTCTATAAAAGAACCACAAAAGTAGGTTCTACTTTTTGCTTGAGTATTAATCCTATTTTATGGTTGTGTTAAAGTAATTTTACCCGCAATAGGCTGTAAGCTATATGCCATAAGCAATATGTTGTGCTTGCCTAATGCCTACGGCTTATAGCTTATAGCTTATAGCCTAGAGCCTAGAACCAAGTACTTAAATTTTTAACTTACCAACTTAAACCTTTTAGAATACACACAATCCAATTGCGGAAATAAATCATTCTTCAAAAGTTTAACTCGAACACTTAAAGTCATGAAAAAATTATTGTTGATGGCAGCTATCGCTAGTTTTACACTAGGAACAACATTGGCGCAAGATGTGCCTACCAAAAAAGGGAAAAGGGAATGGAAAGCGGATTCGACAAACCGCCATAAAGGGCATGGACAAGGACGTCCAAAGCGGGATTCTTTAATCCGCAAAGAAGGTAAGAGACCTTCTCGACCAAATAATTAAAACATAGATAGGCTCGAATTTAGTGAATACGGTGTGAGTAAATTTTAAAAGTTTTTTACTCAAGTAAGTAAAGAGACGTTATTAGGTTAACAGTATATCTGTTATTGTAACATAATCAAAAAGGTTATCCTCAACTTTTACCTTTGAGATACTATTGATTTAATCTTTCCTGCTACTTAATCGTGTAGAATTAGATTGGAGTTATCAGGCAATGGACTGTAGGCCGTAGGCCTACAGCAAATACTTAAACCTAAATTTGGGATAACCCTTGTCAGTTGAAATTATAGAATACACTCCTGAATTTGTACTTGTAGAGCTTTCCAATCGAGTGGCTCGGAAGAAATGAGTTCTAAACGACTATCTCTTCTGTAGGCCAAATAATGGCTTGTTGGCATTCCTTCTACGCAATTGTATAAATACCAATCTTCTCCCGTTCGTAAAATTCCTTTAGCTCGGTGGATTTTACTGTCGAAATACCAGCGTACAATCAACATATTGAGTTTGTTGAGGTCGAATAC
Organism: Flectobacillus sp.; assembly: GCF_049240685.1. Classification (NCBI taxonomy): domain Bacteria; kingdom Pseudomonadati; phylum Bacteroidota; class Cytophagia; order Cytophagales; family Flectobacillaceae; genus Flectobacillus; species Flectobacillus sp. The sequence continues at coordinate 5,878 of NZ_JBMLSD010000456.1, read as the reverse complement.
TTCTTTATGAGAAAAAATCCAGCCACATGAGTAGCTCCCCAAGCCTTTGTTGGGCTTCATGAGGGGTTTTCCTACTCTTGGAACTTGCTGGAATAAAACGGATTGGGGCGTATGATTTTCTACTGGCGATTCATGTTGCAAATGTTCATTTGGGAATTGAGGTAAACGATTTTCATCAATTCCTAAACTTAACCATTCGGGTTTTAGACGCCCTTGCTCTATTCTATCGACAACTAATTTTTGGGGATACAATTCTTCGGCATATTCCCAAAAAAACTCAAGTTCCTCCTCTGTACACAAATCTGTTTTGTTGGCTACCAACACGTCTGCCAAAGATATCTGATCAAGATAAGTCCCATCGGTTTGGTAACGCTCACGACTCAATTGTGCTGGATTTAGGATACAAATGGTGGTATCTATATAAATATCATTGGAAAAGGCACGGCTACGCAACAAATCCAAAATACTGGCAGGATGCCCCATACCTGTTGGTTCAATCAAGATACGATTGGGACGCAAACGTGTCAGCATCATTTGAAGTGAAAAATGCATGTTTTGTGCTGCCGAGCAACAAATACAACCTCCTTCCACTTCCATGACTTGCAATTCCTTGTCGCCTTCAGATGCCAACGTAAGGTGGTCGATAGACACTTCGCCAAAGTCATTGACTAATACAGCCCATTTTTCGTCTTCTGGCTTTTGTTTGAGCAAGTTGACGATAGCGGTTGTTTTTCCAACTCCCAAATAGCCAGTAATCAAATTGACTGGTATTCTTTCCAACATAATTTTATCTTTTTACTGAAACGTATACGCTTTAATAGTGAATGATTTCAAACTATTGCAGATTCGGGATTTTCAATTTCGGATATAAAGTAAAATACCTTTATTTTTTACAAAAAATCGAAGCTTACACTTCCGAAATCCAACATCCGATATCCGATAGATTCTCACGTTTATTCTCGTTCCATATTGCGTTTTACATCTTTTTCCTTGATGGTTTCACGCTTATCGTACAGTTTTTTACCTTTTGCCAGAGCGATTTCAATTTTTGCAAAACCTCTATCCGAAATATACATCCGTGTAGGAACCATCGTTAAGCCTTGGTCTTTGAGTTTGTTTTGCAACTTACCCAATTCGCGCTTGGTCAATAGCAATTTTCTATCACGAAGAGGTTCGTGATTATAGTGAGTTCCTTCGCTATATTTCGAAATATTCATCTGACGGATGAATAGCTCTTCATTCAAAAACACGCAATAGGCATCTGTTAGGTTTACTTTTCCTTGACGAATAGATTTGATTTCGGTACCCATAAGCATAATTCCAGCCGTATAGGTTTCGAGGAAAAAGTACTCAAAAGAGGCTCTTTTGTTTTTGATGTTAATACTTTTTTCAATTTTTTCTTTTCCCATTTTTTTAATTGTGTTTTTTTGAATTATGAATGAGAGATTAGTACTGTACGAAGGATTATAAAAACTGTTTATTTCGGATGTTGGATTTCGGAAGTATAATCTTCTATATTTTGCAAAAAACAAAGGTATTTTACTTTATTTCCGAAATCAGAAATCCCAAATCTGCAATAGTTTGAAATCATTCGTACAGCCCTAATGAGAGATTTATCTCATTCATTTCAATTTCATCAATAGTTTTTTGCTCTAGTTATGACAAAAAAAGCCATACAGTTTGTGGCTGTATGGCTTTATGAGCAAAAGACTTATAGGCTAAGTCGGGCAGATAAGATTATTTCTTAGCAGCACCTTTTTTCTCAGCGTATTCTTTGTTAAGACCGTCGATAATTTGCTGTGTTACATCTACTGCGTTATCAGCATATAGAATACCACCACCATTTGAACTATAACCTAAAACAAACTCGTATTTGTTCTCAGCATTGTGCTTTTTGATATACTCACGAATGTTTGTGTAAAGCTCTTCTTGTTTTTTAGCCTGCTCTTGAGCCAAAGCTGCTTGCTTTTGTTGGCTGTATTGTTGCAATTCGCCAGCTTTCTTTCTCAACATCATGTCTGCTGCTTGTAACTCTGCTTGAGTCATTGCTTGCGCACGTTGCTGAATAGCAGCACCTTCTGTTTGAAGAGCACGCTCACGTTGACCTAAATCAACTTGCAAACGGTAACCTTTGTTTTCAAATTCTTTTTGAGCGTCTTTGTAAAATTGATAATTAGCCAATAAAGAATCTGTATTTACAAAAACTACTTTTTTTCCGTCAACTGAAATTGCAGCAGAAGATGAAGAAGCTGTACTTGCTTTTTCTTCGCCTTTGTTACAAGAGAATAAAGTTGTTGCAATTGCCAAACCTCCACACAAAATTAGGGATAATTTTTTCATTTTTGAATTGTTAATAGTATTGATAAATCAGATGATACATGTTAAAAAATGTTTGCAAAGATAGTTTTTTTTAGGAATTATCCATCGTTTTCTCACTGTTACTCAGCACAGTATTGGTGTGGGTGGCTGCCTATCTATCTGATGCTAATCTTTGACAAGATAATCATTCTTGAACCAATAATGCAAATTAGGGCTCGGTTATAGCACAATTTGAAAGCTTATGACGTACCGAAGGGCTTATTTCTTTATTAGTTGCTTTACTTGAAAACCACTCAGTGCTCCGAGCCCGCCAACTAATCCTCCTACGATAAGAGTTACGATAAATAAGGCAGCAGCACTGCCACCCAGCGGTAAAACTCCCGCAATTTTAGTTGTTAAAATACCTTCACTTCGCCAGTGGCTCCAGAAAGCCATTGTCAACCAAACGATGATATTGACAAATGCGCCAACGCGGAAAGCACCCCCTGCCGAGCCTGCTAATAAAAATGCCGCAATAGCACTTGCCAAAGCCACAGACCACCACGGCAATAAGTACTGAAATAAGATAACTAAGGCCAATAATAACCCTGCAAAAGGACTGAGTATTTTGTTATTTGAAGATGCGCTCATTTGCTTTCTACTATTTTGAATAAAACATCGTAAAATGATATAAGGGAATAATCTTGTTATTTCTTTTTCAAGACTAAAGTTTGTTTGATTCTTTCGCTTTTTTCTTCTTTGTTTTGTAAGAAAAGCAACGAATTTAACTCTCCTTTGCGCCAAGTTTCGATCATATCATCATAATGTGGGCTTCCTGGGTTTCCTGATTGTCCGCCAGGGAACACGCCATATCCTTTTACGGATTTGTCTTTGCCCAATTGCACAATCATCCGCCAAGATGGCCCTGTCCGAGCCGTTGTAGCATTTACGATTCCGCTTCCCCCACCGATTTTGACATCCATTTTGCTCAAAGCATCAAGCCCCGGAATAAGGTGTCTGATGTCTGTCGACTTATATTTTTCCCAAGCCCAAGCTGTTCCAATTGGAGCTTTTTGCCATTTGGTCAAACTATCTATTGTTGCATTGAGCGTTACGTTAGCCAATTCTTCGATGGTCTCTTTTTTGTCTTTGGTTCTAACATCGTCAAACCATTTAGCATCTGGTTGCTTCAAGATTAATTGAAGTGTACGTGCATGTGATGGAGATTTCATCGGAATATTTTTATCATAGCCAAAGTCATCCTCCCAAATAGCATTGTTCAGCAATTCTACCCAAACCGTAAATACCGTTGGGCCTATTTCGTCAGGATTATTGTATTTGTTCCAAAGTTGTAAGACACGTAATGCTGCCATTTGTTTTTGGGTAGGTTTTTTCACAAAACTCAACATCGTTGGCAACCAGTCTTCTGCTTTGAGGTTATAATTATCATTTTGTAATTCTCTCAAACTATCCACGGTGGCCTTATTCATCGTTTGCAAACGAGTATTGATACGGCGACCACGTTCGGCAGGAGCAAATTCCCAGTTGATATAGTAAGGATACTTAGGATCAGTCGACGATTGGTTTGCAGAGCTCACAAAACCACGTTTAGGATTTTTCACATGCGGGTTATGCAACTGAGGAATAAAACCTTGCCAATCTGCCGCAGGGTTAGTGCCATCCAAAATATATTTGCCTTGCTCACGAGCCTTTAACGGGAATTTTCCATTGACCCACAAGGCAATATCGTTTTGATTACTAGCAAAAATAAAGTTTTGGGCAGGAGCCGAATAATACCCTAATGCTTTTACATATTCATCATAATTTTTAGCACGGTTCAAATGATAAAAAGCACTCAATTCCTGCGATTTTTCATGAGCAATCCAACGCAAGGCGTGCCCAGTTGGGATATTGTCCCGAATAGGCTTTTCGTTGTCCAAATACACAACAGGACCATGGTGTGTATAAAGAACGGTATCTACTACCGTTTTTCCACCCTTTACGGTATAGGTTTCTATTCGTTTTTGTATCTTTTTCCATTGGTTATCGTGCCAATATTCTTCTTTTTTCGCATCCTTAAATTTTACTTGATACCAGTCTACTACATCGGCACCTACATTGGTTACGCCCCAAGCAATATCGTTGTTGAAACCGATAATTACATTTGGCGTTCCGGGCATGGTAGAGCCGTAAACGTTAATTCCTGGGGCTGTCAACTGAACTTGATACCAAATAGAAGGTAGGCTCAAGGTTAGGTGAGGATCATTGGATAAAATGGGTAAGCCTGTTACAGATTTTTGGCCACCCACAGCCCAGTTATTAGAACCAATTCCTTTGTCGCGTTCTTCGGCAACTTTGGAGCTTCCGATTCCGATAAAATCAACAGGGGCTTTGGGTAATGGGATAGGCTTAAAATCTACAGGTGTTCCTTCTGGAATAATAGGGCTTTCTTTGAAAGGATAATTAGGAAAAAGCTCCTCAGCAATAGCTTTACCGTATTTTCCTAGAATATTGGTCATGCGCAAATCGTCTGTACCAGAAGCAAGGACAAATGACATATTTTTAAGAAACAAAGCACTTTTGATAGGTGTCCAAGGCTCGGGAGCATAACCCAGCAATTTATATTCTAGGGGATAATCTCTTGGTTTGAGTTGTGTAATATAGGCGTTGATTCCATCAGAATAAGCTTCAAGTGCAACTTTTCCTTTAGGGTCTTCCATCATTCCTTCAAAAGATTTTTCTGCGCCAAAAACTGCCCCCATTCTTCGTTGATAGCGGTCTTGTTCGAGGGCTTTTTCACCTACAATTTCTGTTAAACGGCCTGCGGCAAAATGAGTCTGAAATTCCATTTGCCAAAGTCGGTCTTTAGCTGTTACATAGCCTTGTGCCAAATACAAATCGTGGTCATTTTGGGCAAAAATATGCGGTACGCCAGTTTCGTCATATTCTACAGTCACTTCCTCTTGCAAGCCTGAAATATTTAAAATTTGAGGCTCTGATTTAGGAGAAATAGATTCAGCATTAGTCCAGAAACCTGTAAATGGACTTAGAAAATTCCCCATTGGAGGAACATTTCCCCAGCCACGATTCAAGGCATAACAAATGCCTACAGTAATACTGATGGTAACAAGAGTTTTGACAACTTTCATTAGGTTCTTGTGTTTTAGTTTGGTGAATCGGTAAGTGTACAGTGTTTAATTATTGAACAATTACAATATTAATTATAAATATAGACATTAGGAATTGAAGAACAATTCGTTAAGCCAATACATTGAATAAATAATACAACTTTAATTCCAAACCAAGGTTATTCGTAGATTTGTGATGGGCAATAAGGAATCAATAAAGGACTTTGAACTATTGCGGGTTGGGGGATTTATGATTTCAAAAGAGAAGTAAAATGGCGTTGTTTTTATAAAATAGGATTTAAAGTAAGTAAAAGGAAAGATCAAATTAATAGTATCTCATAGGTAAAAAACAAGGTTAACCTTTTGATTATTAATATATTACAATAACTGACATACTATTAACCTGATTACTGGACAAATTTGAAGATACTAGTTCAAGACTTAGTCTTGGA
>NZ_JBMLSD010000455.1:0-2181 GCF_049240685.1 Flectobacillus sp. | reverse complement strand
AAAGCCGTAAGCTTTAAGCACAACAATCTAATTTTATTTTGTGTATTAACTTATTCTGGTATTTTTCTAGTTTTTTTTACTAAAAATAGAAATCACTATATCTTAAGATTTTACCATTAAAATCCTTTTACGACAATTTGAATTTGTACTTTTCTTATCATCAATCCTTTTCACTGATTACTAGCAAGTTAGTCACTTGTACTTTTCTGATTGTAAATGAAACCTTCTTGTGTAATTTTGTTTTAATATGATAAGACTTAACCTATAGGATAAGCATCTGAAACAAAACCATGAAACATTATTTATCGAAGTTTAAAACAAACGAGCGTAGTCCCGCTCGTCCCAAATGGACGCATGCCTTTAGTTCAGCTTTGGGTGGCTTAATAGGCATTGCAAGCATCGGATTAATAGCAGAGTGGACCCAAACTCCCATGCTAATTGCTCCTTTTGGTGCTACTTGTATCTTAGCCTTTGGCGTTCCTGATAGCCCTTTGGCACAACCGAGGAATATTATAGGAGGGCATTTAATTGCCGGGATTGTGGGCTTATGTTGTCTGTATTGGGTTGGTGACAGTATTTTTTCTATGTCTTTGGGCGTCGGTATTTCACTTGCTTTGATGCAACTTACAAAAACTGTACACCCACCAGCAGGCGCCGATGTAATCGTGATTATCCTAACTCATGCCTCATGGGGATTTTTATTTGCTCCACTATTGGCTGGCGCAATTGTCTTAGTTTTGGTAGCTCTCATTTTTAACAATGCTCACAAAACTCGAAAATACCCCAAGTATTGGCGATAGGATTCAATTTTGAAAGTTGGGGAATTTGAAGGTTTGAAAATGAAACTATAAGTAGGAGTCATTCACTAAATTTAGAATGGCTCATCTTTATCCCTTCAGATTGAAAGGCATTTTAAAACTTGGAATATCAGCTTGGTTTGGGTTAGTTTTGCGGCAATCTAGCAACTGCTTTTCGATTAATGACCAAGTGGCTGGTTTTAAAGAGATTATCTCTATTCGACTGTCTTTACGGTAAGCTATCGAGCATTCATTCGCTGGTTCGTCGGTAGTTTTATTAATAAAAATCCAGTTTTTTTCTCCGATACGAAATACACCTTTGATTCTTTCGAAGCCTTTTAATGAGTCAATCCAAGCTAATAAATGATTTTTTGAGAAAATTTCGTCTGGATGAAAGACCCAACCACAGCCAAAAGTGCCCAAAGCGCGTCCTTCACGTTTGATGGGCTTATTTGGCAATGGATGCAAATTTTCTTCCTGATTTTCAATAATTTGCACATTTTCTAGCTGATTTGAATGAGTATTCATATAGACAGCTTTGCGGTGTGGATAAGGTTCTATATCAAGCCAATGAAGATCTATTTCTCCTTTTTCAACTGCTGCAATCATTACTTTTGGAGGAAAAAGAGCTTGCGCCCATTTTGCAAATTTTTGAAGAAGTTCGTCACCCGCCAAATCGGCTTTATTTGCTACCAAAACGTCTGCCAAAGTGATTTGATCTTGATATACTTCATCGTCAAAGTATTTATCCTCCATTAATTGTAATGGATTGACCAAACAAAGCGTGGCACGTAAGTCAATTACTTTTGACAAGAACTCTCCTTGTAATAGGTCGATAATTGCTTCGGGATGTGCTATTCCTGTGGGTTCTATCAAAATACGGTGTGGTCTTACCTGACGAATACTTTGCGTAAGAGTAGTCTGTAAAGGTAAATTAGCGGTACAACAAATGCAGCCACCAGCGACATAACGAACCGCCATTTCTTGCCCTTGGCTTTGTCCTTCCAAAGGAATATGGTCGATAGACACATCCCCAAATTCGTTGACTATTACGAGCCATCGCTCATCGGTAGGTTTGTGTTTGAGAATATGTAGAATCGTAGTTGTTTTACCAACACCTAAGAAACCTGTAATAATATTGGTAGGAATTTTATTAAGAATCTTTTTTTCCATGAGATCAAAAGGATTAACCAGAAACACCAAAGAGATTGTGGATTTTTGATGACGGGTTCATCATAATAACGGATATACTTTTTTGTTTTAGGCAACAGGCATAAGGCAAAGAGTGTTAAATGTTTATGAAGTAACGATAGCTATGTTTTTTGCCGAATGCCGATAGCTGAAAGCTAAAGGCTCAAAAATTTAAGTTTATTTTGCGTAAGTA
>NZ_JBMLSD010000454.1:7028-18149 GCF_049240685.1 Flectobacillus sp. | reverse complement strand
TGATTCGACAATTTGGATACTGGATTTAGGCTAAAAGCCTAAGAAAAAATGAGTGCTGGATAGGAATCCAGCACTAGCGTGGATAGGCTCCACACCATATATAATCCTCACTTCCCCTGCCTCCTAAACTCACTGGGCGTAACACCTTTCACTTTCTTAAATTGGTTTGATAGATGCTGTACACTGCTGTAGCCTAATTGGTTGGCTATTTCGCTGATATTGAGTTGGTTGTAGGTGAGGAGTTCGCTGGCTTTTTGGATTTTTTGTTCTATCAAATATTGCTCAATGGTCTGATGTTCAGATTCTGAAAATAGCTGACTGAGCACTTTGTAGTCTTTTCCTATTTTATCTGCCAACAATACCGAGAACTTTAGCGTTGTATTTATAGGTACTTCGGCTTGCAAATAGTCGGTGATAAATGCTTTGATTTGACTGACAGTTTGTGCTTGTTTATCGGCTAGTATCTCAAAACCAAAGTCCTCTAACTTTGTGAAGATTGTTTCTTGTTCGTGGATGCTGAGCGGGTGGGCTGTTTCGACCAAACCTAATTCTACCGTTACAGGAAATACGTTGGATTGTTCAAACACTTGTCGAACAACGTATTTACAGCGGTCACAAACCATATTTTTTATATATACCTTTGTCATATTTCAATTAGTTGATTCTTATCAGGAGATTTCCTCACTAAATTAATGCCTATTCAGAAGAATGGGTGCATCGGATGAAAAACAAAAATTTTGATTTTATCGCTCCCTATTATGATTTTTTAAGCAAACTAATCTTTGGAAAAAGGCTTAGAATAGCCCAAATCAGCCTTTTGTCAAAGATACCAAAACATCAACGGATACTTTTGATAGGTGGTGGTACAGGTTGGATTTTGCCCGAGTTACTCCAAATTTGCCAGCCTTCGGAGGTGGTGTATATCGAAAAATCTCCCAAGATGATAGCACTAAGCCAAAAACAAGTTCCAGATTTCTGTCCAATTGTATGGGTATGTGCTGGCGAAGAAAAATTTCAAGAATATGGGTTGTTTGATGTAGTTTTTACCCCGTTTTTCTTGGATTTATTTCCTGAATCAAAACTTGACAAACAGATCATCTCTGTGTTGAATTCCACTCTAAAACCATCTGGAAATTGGTTGTTGGTGGACTTTTTTCCAACAAATCATTTTTATTTTACTTTCCTCACAAAGGTGATGTACACCTTCTTCAGGTATGTTAGTGGTGTGACCAACGCACAATTAGTTGACTATCCCAAGCTTTTATCAAAACATAATCTTATACTTAATCATTCTCAGGAATGGATGAAGGGATATGTAAAAGCGCAACTCTGGCAAAAATAGGATTTAGCTAAGTTGGATGTTTCTCCAAAAAACATGTCGGATATTATGAGGCGTTGGGCGAAATAAAACTCAATTTCGTATAAAAGCGGTCAGTAAATTTCCTGAAATTTAGTAAGTTGGACAGGTTAAATTAAAAATAAGGAGTTTTGAACAGAACTTTTTGAGTTTTAAAATTGACTAAATAGATCTTGTATTTAAGAAAAAAAAGTAAAACGTAACTTTACAATGATTGTATAGCGTGGGTTTATTATTTACTAGGCGAAAATCATAACTCATTATTAGGAGTGTACGAAGGATTCTAAAACTGTCTATTTCGGATATCGGATTTTGGATTTCGGAAGTGTAATTTTTTACATTTCTTAAAAAAATAAAGGTATTTAATCTTATTCCGAAATCTGCAATCCCAAATCTGAAATATTTTGGAATCCATCGTTCGGAACTAATCCAACATTCATCATTCAAAACTTATATAATAGACCCTCAAATTAAAAGACCAAATAAATAGTTATATTCAAATATGAAGACACATTTCTCTCCACTGACCCCAAAAGTTGCCATAGCGTTGTGCTTACTGATGGCTGGTTGTAATAGTAAGAAAAAAGAGGAATCAGGCAAGAAAGAAGATAAGCCTGTAATTGTAGATGTCGTGGTGGCTTATCCTGAGTCTGTTGCTAATGTGATTGAGGCAAATGGTTCGGTGGTGGCAAATGAGTACGTAGAACTACACCCAGAAATCAGTGGACGACTCACCTACCTCAATGTTCCAGAGGGTACCACAGTTGCCAAGGGTACAGTGATTGCCAAAATATTTGATGGCGATTTGCAGGCACAATTGCTCAAACAAAAGGTGCAGTTAGAATTGGCAGAGAAAACAGAACAACGTTTGTCGAAATTATTGGCAGTAAATGGTATCAATCAGGCGGATTATGATGCTGCTCTGAATACGGTAAATTCTTTAAAAGCCGATATGGTATATACGCAGGCACTTCTTGAAAAAACTGTATTGAAAGCACCTTTTGCAGGAACGGTTGGTTTGAGAAAAGTAAGTAACGGCGCCTATGTAACACCAACAACTATTATTGCAACGATTCAACAAACTTCTGTTTTGAAGGTTGACTTTACGCTCCCAGAAGAGTATTCATCTGCCATCAAAAAAGGAACTGTCGTAGAGGTAGAAATTGATGCAGGAGGTAAAACTCGTTGTAAAGCAAATGTTGTTGCTGTCGAACCTCAAATCAATTTGACAACTCGTAATATTCAAGTACGTGCAATTCTTCAGAAATGTAATGCCAATCCAGGTACATTTGCCAAAGTTTATATCAATAGTGCTGTTGATAAAAGTAGCATTATGATTCCAACAAACGCTGTAATCCCTGATGATAAAAACAAAAAGTTAGTGTTAGTAAAAAATGGAAAGGCTGTATTTACGGATGTAACTACAGGGGTACGCACCGAAGAATTTGTAGAAATTAAATCTGGCGTAAGCGTAGGCGACACTGTGGTAGTAGGAGGGGTACTTTTTGCTCGTGACGGAAAAGCGGTAAAAGTGAGAAAGGTGGAGCGTTCAGATAAATAGGTTTCTTTTTTATCAAAACCCCCCATTATCTATTCAATCAACAGCGTAATTTGTTTACTAAAGCATTAGATTAATTTTATGAATATTTCAGAATTATCACTTAAGAGACCCATCTTTGCTACTGTGATGAATATCTTAATTGTACTTTTTGGTGCAGTTGGATTTTCATTTTTGTCGGTGAGGGATTATCCTGCAATTGACCCCCCGATTGTCACGGTGTCTACTTCTTATACAGGTGCAAACCCTGACATTATCGAAAACCAGATTACCGAACCTCTCGAAAAAGAGATTAATGGTATTCCTGGTATTCGTTCTATTACTTCCTCAAGTACCCTTGGTCGTAGTACCATCACAGTTGAATTTAACCTCGGCTCGGACCTTGAGGCTGCTGCCAGTGATGTGCGTGACAAAGCTGCGCAGGCTTCTCGTAACTTACCGCAGGATATTGACGCGCCTCCAGTAGTTTCCAAAGCTGATGCCAATTCTGATTTTATCTTGTTGTTGGCTATTCAGAGTAAGTCAAAAAGTTTATTGGAGTTAAGTGATTACGCAGAAAACGTTTTGCAACAACGTTTTCAAACCATCAATGATGTAAGTGGGATTAATATCTTGGGACAAAAACGCTACGCAATGCGTTTGTGGTTGAAGCCTGATTTGATGAACTCACATAACATTTCATTTACTGATTTACAGAATTCGCTTTCTCGCGAAAACGTGGAAATTCCAGCTGGGAAGATATATGGTGCAGGAACGGAAATGACCATACGAGCAATGGGTCGTTTGACCTCGGAGCAACAATTTCGTGATTTGATTATTCGACAGGATGCAGATGGAATTGTACGTTTGGGAGATATTGCAGAGATTGAACTTGGCCCTGAAAACTTAGAAACCTCTTGGAAATTCAATGGTGTTCCTGCGGTAGGTATGGCGCTAGTGCCGCAGCCAGGGGCAAACTATATTGATATTGCAGATGAATTTTATAAGAGATTAGAAGAAATTAAAAAGGAGAATAAGTCGGATATCGAATTCAAATTATTGATTGACAATACCAAAAATGTTCGTAACTCTTTGAAAGAGGTAGAAGAAACTTTGATTATTTCATTAGGCTTAGTAATCATCGTTATTTTCTTATTCTTCCGTGATTGGCTTATTGCGATTCGCCCTCTGGTAGATATCCCAATATCATTGATTGCCACTTTCTTTGTCATGTACTGGGCAGGTTTCTCAATCAACGTATTGACATTATTGGGTATCGTGTTGGCAACAGGTCTGGTAGTGGATGACGGTATTGTAGTAACAGAAAATATTTTCCGAAAACTCGAAGAGGGTATGCCAATTCGCAAGGCAGCATTAGAAGGTAGTAAAGAAATCTTCTTTGCGGTTATTTCAACTTCCTTGACGTTGGCAGTAGTGTTTCTACCTGTAATTTTCTTGCAAGGTTTTGTGGGCAGTCTGTTCCGTGAGTTTGGTATTGTGGTGGCAGGTGCTGTATTGATATCGGCCTTTGTATCTTTGACTATCACGCCTGTACTGAATGTGGTTATGAGCCGTAAAAATCATTCCTATGGATGGTTTTACCTCAAAACCGAACCATTTTTTGTGGGAATGGAAAATGGCTACAAAAAAATGCTAAAAGGATTTATGAATATCCGTTGGATGGCGTGGGTGATTGTTGTGGTGTGTGCTGGCATCATTTGGTTTATAGGAAAAGATATTCAATCTGAGATTGCTCCTATGGAGGATAAAAGTTCTGTGCGTTTTACAATTACTGCCCCAGAAGGTTCGAGTTTTGATTTTACCAAAAATGTTGCAGAAGAACTAACTACCTATTTGAGCGACTCTGTTCCTGAAATGGACTTTGTATTTAATGCAGTTCCAGGCTTTGGAGGTAGTGGTGGTACAAACTCCTCTATCGCTCGTGTAGGATTGGTGGAGCCTACAGCACGTAAACGTAGTCAGCAAAAAATTGCCAAAGACCTCAATGAGAAGCTTTCTCAATTTAATAATGCTCGAATTTTTGCAGTACAAGAGCAAACTATTTCAGTAGGTTCTGGTTCGAGAAGTTCATTACCAGTACAGTTTGTTATTCAAAATGTTGATTTGAATAAAATCAAATCGGTTCTGCCAAAGTTCTTGGAAGAGGCTCGTAACGAAAAGACCTTTCAGAATGTTGACGTAAACTTAAAGTTTAATAAACCTGAATTATTGATGACATTTGATCGCATCAAAATCAAAGATTTAGGACTAACCACACAGGATGTTGTTTCGGCTGTTCAAGGCGCATTTTCTGGTCGTCGTTTGGCTTACTTTACCATGAATGGTCGTCAGTATCAGGTAATTGGGCAAGTAGAAAGAACAGATCGTAAGCAACCATTGGATATTACCAATGTATATGTAACAAACTCACGTGCAGAAAGGATACCTTTGAGTGCTGTCGTGAAATTGGAAGAAAGTAGTAACCCTGCTACCATTTATCATTTCAACCGTTTGAAATCAGCTATTATTTCTGCTTCCTTGGCCGAGGGTAAAACCATTGGCGACGGGGTGAACGCGATGCAAAAAATTGCTGGTAAAACCTTGGATAATACTTTCCAAACAGCCTTGAATGGTCCCTCGCGTGATTATGCCGAAAGCTCATCCAATACAAGTTTTGCGTTTGGATTGGCTTTGGTATTGATTTATTTGTTGCTGGCTGCTCAGTTTGAAAGCTTCAAAGATCCATTAACCATCATGTTGACAGTACCACTTGCTTTGGCGGGAGCATTGTTGAGCCTTTGGGTTTTTAATCAAACGCTTAATATTTTCTCTCAAATCGGGATGATTATGTTGATTGGCTTGGTAACTAAAAATGGTATCCTAATTGTAGAATTTGCCAACCATAAACGCGCCGAAGGTTTGCCTATCTTTGAGGCGGTAATCGAAGCTTCAGCGCAACGCTTACGTCCTATTTTGATGACCAGTTTGGCGACCTCTTTGGGCGCATTACCAATTGCTCTTTCTTTGGGTGCAGCTGCTACCAGCCGTATTCCTTTAGGTATTGTGGTTGTGGGAGGTATCTTGTTCTCGTTGATATTGACCCTTTTGGTAATTCCAGCAGTTTATACTTTTATTTCTGGAAAAAAAGACCACCAACCTGTAGTCGATGACGAGGAGGCTTTACAAGCTTAAATTATCACCCTTTAAATAAATTAATTCCTTTTCAGGCTAATGAAATTGAAATAATAATGAAAAAAAGACTTTCTTATATATTTTTAGCAACCTGTCTCCCTACTTGGATGATAGCCCAAGACCGTATCACGTTATCGGATGCAGTCAATACGGCGCTAAAGAATAGTTTGGATATACAAATTGCCAAAAATGCGCTGAATATTGCTACCATCAATAATTATAAGGGTGTGGCAGGTGCTCTGCCTACTGTAAATGGTAGCGCAACAAATACCCAACAGGTTACAAGTTTGAGTCAGGAATTGAGTAATGGCACCTCAACGAATAGACCTAACGTTGCCGCCAACAATACCAACGTGAACATTACGGGTACTATGGTGCTATACAACGGTAACCGAATTATGACCACACGTAAGCGTTTGGACGAGTTGCAACGCCTGAGCCAAACACAATTGAATAGTGTTATTCAAGGAATTTTGGCGGATGTAATGCTAAAGTATTATGCGGTAGTTCAACAGCAAAACTTTTCGACAACACTTGAAAAATCTTTGGAGGTTTCAAAACAACGTTTGGCAATTATCGAATCAAGAAGGTCTGTTGGAATGTCGAATGATGCAGATTTGATTCAAGCCAAATTGGATGTCAACGCACAAACGCAGTCGATTCAATCACAAAAGTTAGTGATTGAACAAGCCAAAACCGACTTGCTACGCGCTATGACCCAACAAACAGAATCCAATATTGCAATACAAGACACGATTTTGGTGGATGCAAAATTGGACTGGGATGCACTTAAAGTAAGTATCAACTCTCATCCTGATATCATGGCTGCTGACCAACAAATAACCATAAATCAGTTTTTGGAAAAAGAGACCAAAGCACGCATGTCTCCAACTCTCAACCTGAACGCTGGTGTGAGTTATATCAGAAGCCAAAGTGCTGCTGGTTTAACTTTATTGAACCAAACCTATGGTCCATCAGTAGGCTTAAATTTAACAGTTCCGATTTATACGGGTTCGGTAAATTCTCGTCAATTACAAATCGCAGGAATTAATACTCAAACGGCTAAAATTCAAAAAGAAACACTTATCCAAAATTATCAGGCAAATGCTACGAAGGCTTGGCAATCATATACCAACGCGTTGAAATTGCTAGAAACCGAAAAGCAAAACTATGAATTGGCCAGTAACTTGCTTAAAGTGGTAATGAACCAATTCAAGCTTGGTCAAGCTACGATTGTGGATGTAAAATTAGCTCAGCAAAGTTTTGAAAACTCTGGTTACCGTTTGAACAACCTTAGCTACTCGGCCAAATTAGCAGAGATTAATTTAAAACAACTTGCCTACAAACTTGAATTATAATCCTTTCTGATTGAATAAAAAAAGCCCTTTTTACAGAGGGCTTTTTTGTTTATTATTTCTTGCAAGTGGATATTCCCAAAATGGTATACAGCGGACAAAAACTAAGCAGACTTGTCAAAACAAATATGCCTGCTATCACCATGGCTATATTCCCCAATGTGCCCGTGAGTGTCCCCGTAAAGTACAAAACAGCAACAATCATGGCAATAATGACACGAATTAATTTATCGGTACTTCCCATGTTCTTTCTCATAGTATGATATGTTTGGTTGAATAAAAAAAGGGTTTTAAAATGATGTCATAAATATCCCAATTATTCCAAAGTCATACAGTGATAATTGTTACATAAAAACCTGTTTTTGAGAAGTTTATTCTAATTTTTGTATGCTTCTATCTTGCCAGCGCTCCACTCATACGGAATATCTTTAATGATAAATCCACTAGCTATTTGAAATTGGTTCTTTGTTAGTTGGTTGATATACTCGCTGGAAAAATCTTGAATTTGTATTGGTTTAGGCTCCCAAAATGATCTTTTACCCTCGACAATTATTACTTCTTGATTAACATTATCCACAGAAAATGTAAAGGGTAATGGGCCTGCGAAGCGTCTGGCTTCTTTCCAATCTGCAAAAGGAGAGTTTAGGGGTAACATCATATTGGCGGCATCATCTTCCTGATACAGTAATTTAAAACTGCCAGTTTTAGATTGGAAAAGCCTACTGTTTTGCCATTTAGTTTACTGAATATCAATAGTTTCGTATTTGTAATTTGTAAAAATGTTTCCTAGAAACTCCATTCTTTTTTTATCGGTTTCAGATTTTAGAATGTATAAACCTCTGAGGTTCTTACCCTTTGAATTGGTATATCTTACAAAAATTCTATAGCCAATTAGTGTAAAATCATTTCCTAAAAAAGCTGGTAAACCTTTTGGGCGAAGATGTTGTGTTTCGACCAAAGCCATGGCTATAAATCCCCAAGAATTAAGAAAAGTATCCAGCTGTAATGGCGCTGGAATCAATTTGGCAAGAATTTCTTTTTCTACTGCACAGGTAACAACAACTGACTTTTTGAAAAAAGCCTCTACAGGAAATGGATGAGATTGTAGTTTTTTGAGAAAATTCATACTTCCTTGCGAACTGGTTTGAATACAAAAGTATGCAGATAAATCATCAGGCAAAAAAGTGAGGCGAAAACTAAATTCCAAGCTCCCCACAAAAGCCATTCTTGAGCTAATTCAAATTCCAATAGATTCATCGTCATCACGATTAGGATTTGAAAAATAGCGATAAATTTTGCTTGAATATTAAGATATATAATAATTCCAAGGCATATTTCTAATAGCCCAATAAGGATTGTTAACTCATGACTGTAGGTAGGCCCCAAAATAGTTTCCACAATTTGCTCATGCCTAGGTACTTGACCCAAAACCTTACAATAAAGCCCATTCAAAAGCCAAACAGTAGCGATAAAATGCCGAAAGTAGTCGTGCAGAGATTGTGTCATGAGGAATTGGGTTTTATAGCTGGCAAGAAGACAAATATGGATACAGATAGAATTTGAATTTCTGATATAGGTTAATATGGATTTTTAGTGAAGTTATAAGAAATTTACCGCTTTTAATGTGATTCAGAAAGAAATTTCTCAAACGATTTTCTGCATTAAAGTTTGTTATGGCTCCTTGAACAATTGAGGGAGATAATAAATGTTTTGAAACTAGATGAATTTTCCGGTAGAGAGGCAATGCTTTGTATCTCAAGCCAGTCGAAATCTGTTGATTTTTAACAAAAAAGCGGTTGGAAAAAATTTCTAACCGCTTTTTTGTTATTACTATACCAAATTTTACTCAGCTTTAGACGCAATCATTGCGTCTCTACCGCTAGTATACAAATGTTAACATAATCACTCATTCGCTCTATTTACAAATACTTAGCTACAAAACCCTAAAATGGTATTCTTGAATCAAGGCTGGGGTTTCTGGCGAAAGCGTCAAGCTGATTTCACATTTACCTTTTTCTCCCTCAACCACAAAACTTCCTCGCAGTTTGTTTTGAGGTTTTATTGGATAAATTTTAACTACTTTACCTACTTTTTCTTGAAAGGTTTTTGTATCGTTTCCTAATATTGACATCGGGTAATCATCGAAAAAGTTTACTGCAAATATTTTCATACTTTTTGCATTTTCCCAATCTTTTACGGCATCTACCAATTGCACATATCGCTGTTCTAAGACTTTTGCTGGTTGAATCGGGTATCGCTCAAGTTTGGTGGTAGCCAAGAGCGTATCCAAAATTTGAATATTGATATAGCTCATTGGTGAATAGGTATTATTGGCAAAAGAAATTACGCCCAAACCATAATCTTGTAATATATACCAATGACTCCCAAATCCGGGCAGTCCGCCGCTGTGCCCTACCATTCGACGGCCATCACAATCCACTGAGGTGCGCAAACCATAGCCATAAGCACTCACCATAGCACATTTTCTCCCAGATTGATATTGATAATTGGCATTCAGATTATTGAATTGCCAAGGTTTTTGCATTTCGCGAATGGAGCTCCGTTTGATTGGACCTGTATCTGGAGCATCACTTGTAGGCCAACCTGTTTGATGAAAGGCAACATATTTGCCATAATCTTCCATCGTTGTGATGAGTCCGCCCATTGCGCCATATACGCCATCGTGCTCCAGCGGTTGCGGAATCCACTTGCCATCCAACCAGCGATAACCCAAGACTAATTCTTTTTGTGGAACTTTGGTATATTCCCAATAGGTATGATTCATGCCCAATGGCTTCAAAATTTGCTGATTGATATATTCCTGATAGGCTATTCCTGAGACTTTTTTGATGATAGCACCCAGCAAAGCAAATCCCAAATTACTGTATTCGTACTCGGTATCAACGGCAGTGGAGAAGCTAATTCCTTTTTTCAAGAAATCAGAAAATTCTTTTTCAGATATACCCAATTGTCTATCTCCCCAAGGGTTGTCCTCTGGAAAACCAGCCGAATGCGTAAGTAGATTTCTTACTGTTATGATAGGAGAATCTTTAGTTGCGTATTGCTGATTTCTCATTTCTGGCACATATTTCCAAACAGGGTCGTCCATTTGGAGTTTACCTTCATCTCGCAGTTTGACTATTGCCATCGCCGTCAAGCTTTTGGTCATACTGGCAATTCTAAAAGCAGATTGGGGTGTAGCAGGAATGTTTTGTTCAAGATTCGCTAAGCCAACTCCTTGAGCATGAATCAATTTTCCATCCAGAACAATACCATAGCTCATACCAGGGAAATGATTTTTCTCGGCATAAGTTTTAAATAATTGGTCAACCAAAGGAAGAGCCTTTGAAACTTGCTGTTTTCTTTCTTCAAAGGTTTGTGCTTGGGTTTGGAAGAATAATCCTAGGCCAAGCAACAATCCTGAAATTCGTTGATGAGGTAAGTTGCGCATATTTTACTGTTGAGTTTTTTTCTAAAATAACTTTTTAGGGGCTGAAATGCAAATGTATTTGGTCTATTCAAAAACAAAGCCCTCCTCGAGTGGGAAGGGCTTGTCAACTGATTTATATAGCAAAAAGTGGAAAATACGGTTTGAATTGGGATTTCAGATTAGTGTTGTACGAAGGATTAGTGTTGTCTTTAAAATAAAATTGATATAGTGGCAACTCTTGCAGTTGTCA